>CAKQZO010000027.1 GCA_934293835.1 uncultured Lacticaseibacillus sp.
GCCTTGTCTTGGCTCGCGGCCAGCACCGTGGCAGACAGGCGCCACGGATTCTGCGCCTTCATCAGCTTCTTCAAAGTGGTGGTGAAGTCTTGATTCAATCCGAGTTCTTGGCCGGTCGCCGTCGCCACCGTCTTGCCGTGGTCTTGTAGTTTCACCTGGCTGTTGACAAAATGCGTTTTCAGCTTCTGATCGGCAGCCTGAACGGTTTGCCCGCTGACATCGACCCCCAATACCTGGGTTTTGGGCAAAAAACGGGTTTGATAGTGATGGCTTCTTCCGGCGTATGCGCCGAGCGCAACAACGGCCACGGCCAATACGCCGAACAACCATACACGTTTCGTTTTCATGGGCATTTCACTCCTTGACTGCAAATCAGATTAGCATCGGCTTATCTGGCAGTTATTATAGCACAACTGTACCTTAAACATCGGATTTGAAGATTCTGCGACGCGCCGTGAATTAATCGCCACAGATCACGACTTGCGCTTCACTATAATACAATTATTTCAGATAGATGACAATTGTTTCATTTAAGTCATTAAACCCAGGTTGCCGAATCCGCGGCTTTTGCTTACACTATAGCTATTTACGAGGAGGGATCACATGGCCACACGCGCGCATCCACTGATCACGATCACTGATATTATCTGGAGCTTCGATCCTGCGACCCAAAGCGTCAACGTCTTGTTGATCCGCCGTAGTGACGCGCCGTTTGCCGATTACTGGGCCTTGCCGGAAACCGCCATGCGCAGCGATGAAGGCGCACACCAAGCGGCGCTGCGCCTCGTCCGCGAAAAAATCGGCCTGCAGCTGCCGGCCGTGCACGCCGAACAGCTCGCCACCTTCACGGCCCCTGACCGCGCCCCAGGCGAGCGGGCCTTGTCGCTCAGCTACCTGGTCTTCTTGCCAGAGCGGCCAGCTTTGATCGCCGGCGCCGGGGCGAGTGATGTGGCCTGGTTCACCCTGCACGCGCCGGTTGCTGGGCGCTTCAGCTTCACGCATGCCGCCTTGTGCTTCACCAGCCTACACCCAGACGAGTACCTGCGTACCCAAACGCCCACCGTTCGCCTCGCCTTCGATCACAACTGGATTCTGACCGTCGCCTGCACCCGCATCGCCAACAAGCTCGACTGGCAACCGACGATCCTTTTGATTCTCGGCCAGGCGTTCACCTTGAAACAAGCCCGGCACGTGTTTGCCATTTTCGGCCAGGCCGAACCGGACAATTCGAACTTCTTGCGGGACCATCGGCTGCTGCTGATCCCAACCGGCCAAACCGCAACCAGCGGGCCTGGCCGCCCTGCAAAGACATATCGCTTGACAGTGTAAAGACTGGGGTGTAAGCTCATCTCCATACCCGAATAAAAGTCGTCAATACTTTTATCGGTAAGGAGGAAAACTATGCACACACCCAAGCACTTATTATTGATCGTCGGCACCGCGTGGCTCTTTGACGCCATGGATGTCGCCTTGCTTTCATTCATCATGCCGTTGCTGAAAGGCGAATGGCAGTTGTCCGCCACCCAGCTGGGCCTAGTGGGCGCAATGACCTCTGTCGGCATGATCTTCGGCGCGATCGCCTGCGGGCGCCTCGCCGATGCCTTCGGCCGCAAACGCGTCTTGATGGGCACCCTGATCTTATTCTCCGCCAGCAACCTGGCGTTGGCCTTCGCCCCGAACGTCACCTGGTTCATGGTTATCCGCTTCATCACTGGGATCGGTCTAGGCGGCGAGCTGCCGGTGGCGGCCACGATGTTGGCCGACCACTTCACCGGCGTCCGCCGCTCGCAGATGCTCGTGCTCGGCGATTCCTTCTGGGCCTGGGGCTGGATTGTGGCGAGTCTGATCGCCTATCTCGTCATGCCGGCATTCGGCTGGCGGATCGCCGTGGCGATCACCTTGATCGCCGCGCTTTACGCCTTCATCTTGCGTGAACATCTCCCGGAAGAGCCGGTTCATCAAACCACCCAACGCACCCCGTTCAAATCGCTGTTACAACCGCAACACTTCAAACCCTTATTCATGCTGAGCATCATGTGGTTCATCGTCATGCTGACGTATTACGGGATCTTCTTGTGGCTACCAAGCGTCTTGACGATGCGCGGCTTTTCGATCGTCAATTCACTCGGCTATACGCTTGCGATGAGCGTCGCCCAGCTACCTGGCTATTACCTGGCCGCTTGGCTGATGGGCAAGATCAGCCGCAAGCTGATCATGGGCCTCTACCTCATCGGCACGATCATCGCCGCATTGTTGTTCGGAACAGCGAATTCCACCGCGGTGATCCTGATCGCCGGCGCGGCCTTGTCATTCTTCGATTTAGGCGCCTGGGGCACCTTGATTGCCTTGACGCCGGGCCAATTCCCGCAGGCGATTCGCGGTACGGCCATGGGCACCGCCCAATCGATCGGCCGCATCGGCGCAACGGTCGGACCGTTCTTGGTGGGCTGGCTGTTTGATGCAGGTATCGGCATCCACGGGGTGTTCGGCATCTTCGTGGGCATGCTGCTGATTGCCTTGGTCGTCTTGATCTTCGGGGTCAAGGACTTCAACATTCAAGACGAAACCGAAGCCACACCGGAGGCCGCCCATGTCGCTAAATCTTGATCAGATTCAACCCAGTCTACAAGCCTTCATCACCGAAGACCTCGGCACCGGTGATCTCACGGCCAGCCTGCTTGCCGGTCGTAGCGCACACGGGGCCTTTCTGGCCAAAACAGCCGGTGTCGTCGCCGGACTACAGATTCCCGGCTTCGTCTACCAACTGCTCGGTGGCGACTGGCAGTATCACCCCGTTGTTGCAGAAGGCACCACCGTCGCCGCCGGAACGGTCATCGCAGAGGCCAGCGGCGCGATGCAGACCTTGTTAGCCGCCGAGCGTCTCAGCTTGAACCTCATGCAGCGCATGAGTGGTATCGCCACCGCCACCGCAAAGGCCGTGGCCACGCTCAACGACCCGCACATCCAGATCCTCGACACGCGCAAAACGGCCCCTGGCCTGCGCGCGTTCGATAAATACGCCGTGCGCGTCGGTGGCGGGGTCAACCACCGCATGGGCCTCTACGACTGCGCGATGCTTAAGGATAATCACTGGGCGGCTGTCGGCGACCTCGGCGCGGCCATCACCCAACTGCGGCGCGTGCTTGGCCCAACCAAAACCAAAAAAATCGAAGTCGAGGTGGAAACCGAAGCCGAACTACACGCGGCGATCGCCGCTTCAGCCGACATCATCATGTTCGACAACCAGACGCCTGAGACGATTCGGGCGTGGCAACAACAGGTCCCTGCAGGCATCTTAACAGAGATCTCCGGTGGGATCACGCTAACGAACCTGCACGACTACGCCAACACCGGCGCAGATTCCTTGTCATTAGGCTACCTCACCAACAGCGTGACCAACCTCGACATCAGCTTCAACTTCACCGAATAACCCAAGAAGTGCTGTGACCAAAGGCAGTTTGGCCACAGCACTGGCATATTCGTCAAGATCTTGGGGCCGTCGTTAGTGATGACGATCGTGTGCTCATATTGGGCACAATCGGAACCATCGGCGGTGACGTAATATTCCCAATCTTCGTTTGGCACTTGTTCAGCAGCGATCTTCCAAGTCCCGGTGGTGATCATCGGTTCGATCGTGATCGTCATCCCGGCCTTGAGGCGCAGGCCGTGGCCTTGTTCGCCGTAGTGCGGCACGTTCGGGCTTTCGTGCATAGTCGGCTGAATCCCGTGGCCGATCAGCTCGCGCACATCCCCGTAGCCGTTTTCGTCTTCGGTGAAGTGTTGAATCGCATAGCCGATATCACCGAGGCGGTTGCCGACTTGCGCCTGGTCGATGCCCAGATAAAGCGCCTTTTTGGTGATCGCCATCAACTTCTGGCGCTCGTCGGAGACTGCACCCACGGCATAGGTCCGGCAGGCATCAGACATGTACCCTTGCCAGTTGACAACGGTATCGACGGCCACAATGTCGCCTTCTTGGAGCATCAAGCCCTTGCGCGGAATCGCATGGGCAACTTCGTTATTGATCGAGACACAGGTCGCGTAGTTGTAGCCTTCGACCCCTTTTTCTTCGGCGATGGCCCCGTGAGACTCGATCCATTCGTTGGCGAACTTCTCGATTTCCCAGCTGGAGATCCCGGGGCGAATGATCGTTTCAAGTTTCTTGAGCATGCCGGCCAAGATCTTGCCGGACTTGGCCATACCTTCGATTTCTCGTTCTGATTTAAGCGTGATCAATGTGTGCACTTCCTAATTAAGATTGTCTTCACTTCTCAGTGTAACACACCTATGCTGAATGGCAACAAAAGCCGCGCCTGGCGCGGCTTTCATGGCTATTTCACCGAAGCCACATAGCGCTTCAGGCCTTCGAGCAACGGCGTGTGCGTCATGAAGCCCAAGGCGTTGATCTTCTCGACGTTCGCGTAAGAATCGCGGATATCCCCCTGCCGCGGCGCCTCATACGTCGCATTGAGTGACTTGCCGGTGATCTCTTGCAGATCGTCGGCGACTTGTTGCAGCGTGGTCTGCTTGCCGTTAGCGATGTTGAACACGTCTGCGCGCGCCTCTGGGGTGTGCAACAAGCCGATGATTGCGGACACAACATCGCCGACAAAGACGAAATCGCGGGTCTGCTTGCCGTCACCGAAGAACTTGAACGGCTTGCCGGCAACCAACGCGTTCAGCAGGATCGACAGCACCCCGCTGTATGGCGATGCGGGATTCTGCTTGGGGCCGAAGACGTTGAAGAACCGCACGGTGACAAAAGGCAGGTCGTACAGCCGCGCATAGTTGATGATTGCCCGTTCGGTGGCGTACTTATCGACGGCATATTGCGTCAGCGGATTGACGGCCATCGCCTCTTGCTTGGGCAGGGTCGGATCGTCGCCGTAAACCGCGGCGGAGCTGGCGAAAAACAGTTTTTTCAGCGGAATGTGTTCGGCTCGGATCGTCTCGATGATGTTCAGATTGGCCTCTTGGTTGATCGCGTGCGTATAATACGGCCGCTCCACCGAGTCGGCGACCGAAGCGATCGCCGCCAGCAACACGATGTAGTCGAATTGCTCGCGGCGCACCAAGTCGCTCATGAAGGCGTGGTCGGTGATGCTATGTTCCATGAACCGCACCTTATCAGACTGCGGCAGGTTCGCCTTCAAGCCCATCGACAGGTCATCGACCACTACGATTTCGTTGTCCCCTAAAACCAGTTGATCGATCAAGTTAGAGCCGATGAACCCGGCACCACCCGTCACTAAATATTTTGCCATGCAAATCCCTCCTGAATGCGCGAAAAATCTCCGCGCGAATCACATCTGTCTTATTCTACCATATTCCGTCAATCGCACTGCACGCAACAGGTAGCTGTTCGCTTAAGATTTTGCTATAATGGCGTGAAAGCACGTTAAGAAAGGAAGTTTCGGCATGGTCAAAGCAGCAATTGTATATGCCAGTATGACTGGGAATAACGAAGAAATCGCAGGAATCGTTGAAGAAGAGTTTGAGAAGTACAATGTGGAGGTCGAAACCACCGAAGTCAGCCAAGCTGACGCCGAAGACTTCGAAGACGTCGATATCTGTGTCGTCGCCACCTACACGTATTCGGATGTGGGTGACGGGGTCTTACCCGATGAAGCTGTCGACTTCTTCGAAGACCTCCAAGAATTAGATCTCACCGGCAAAGTCTACGGCACCTGTGGCTCAGGCGACAGCTTCTACGACGACTTTTGTACCAGTGTCGATGACTTCGCCAAGGCCTTCGCCAAGACTGGTGCGACCAAAGGCGCCGATTCGGTCAAGATCGACCTCGCCCCAGAAGACGACGACATCAAGGCCCTCGAGGTCTTCACCAAGGCCCTCGTTGATAAGCAAGCCAGCCTCTAGCTTGGATAGGTGCCCACCCAGCATTTCAAATCGCCGGGTGGGCATCTTTTTTTTTTTAATTTCAGGCAAAGTGCAACGAAGGTTGTGAAGCGATTGCAGAAACCTCGTGCGCAATTCAATCGCACGGGGTATAATCAACGTAAAGGTAGGTGTTCAATATGCTTTATGATTATCAAGTGACGCTTGAAAACGGCGAGACCTATTCCCTCGATCAATACCGCGGCAAGCCGCTCATCATCGTCAATACCGCCACCAAGTGTGGCTTTGCCCCACAATTCAAGCAACTGGAGGCCTTGTATCAACAGTACAAAGATCAAGGCCTGGTCGTCTTGGGTTTTCCCTCCAATCAGTTCAAGCAGGAACTCGCCTCTGGTAGCGAAGCGGCAGAAGCGTGTCGCCTGAGCTATGGGGTCACCTTCCCGATGCACACCATGACGATCGTGAATAGTGCCCAGGCGGACCCGCTGTTCAAGTTCCTCAAGCAAGAAGCGCCTGGCGCTTTGGGTGAGGCGATCAAGTGGAACTTCTGCAAGTTCTTGATCGATCGAGACGGTCATGTCGTCGAACGCTTCGCCTCGAAGACCAATCCGGAGAAAATGATCCCGGCAATCACCAAGGTGTTGTGACCGCAACGCCAACAGCCCTCGCACCGCGATTCAAACGAATCGCGGTGCGAGGGCTGTTTATTTGGCTAGGCTTAGCCACGCTTTTGGTATTGTCGCTCTTGCGCCTGCACGCCGGTGAGGACGAAGTCGCCGGCAAAATAAGCCGGGTCGGCAGGGTAATCAGCCGCGCTGTATGGCACTTTATCTTCAAAGACGCGCTCGTATTCAGCCACGCTCAGGCGCTTGCGCGCATCAAGCAACTGGCGATGCAAAGCCGGGTGCAGTTGCTTCTCAAACCCGGCGACTAGCGTTGCAGAGAAAAACTCCCCGACCGCGCCTGAACCATAAGAGAACAACCCCAGCCGATCCCCAGCGCGCAGGCTGTCATCAAGCTCAAGCAGCGACAACAAGCCGAGATAAAGCGAGCCGGTGTAAAGGTTCCCGATGCGGCGCGAGTATTGAATGCTGGCATCGAAGCGATGCAACAACGTGGCTTGCTGCGCCTCAGTCGCAGTGGGCAATACCAACTTGAGCGCCTTCATCCCCATCTTAGTGTAAGGCAAGTGGAAGCAAAGCGCCTTGAAGTCCGCGATCTGGCGGCCAGTTGCTGTCTGATATTGGTGCCAGACCTGCTGGAAGAAGTCGAGGTATTGCTCGGTCGAGTACTTGCCCTTGGCCAACGCGAGGTCGGTGTATACCGGACGCCAAAAGTCCATGATCGACTGGCTGCGATACACCGAGTCATCGGCCAAGGCCAAGAGGCGCGGTTCGCTGCTGACGATCATCGCGACCGCTCCTGCGCCTTGCGTCACCTCGCCACCGGAAGCCAAGCCATAGCGTGCGATATCTGCGGCAATCACCAAGGCGCGCTTGTCAGGATGGGCGGCGACATAATCGCGTGCCATCATCAAAGCGGCCGTTCCACCGTAACAGGCTTCCTTGAGCTCGATGGTCCGCGCCCATTCCGTCACACCTAGAAGCTGTTGAATATACAAGGCGGCCGCCTTGGACGAGTCGATTCCGGTCTCGGTGCCCAACGCGATCAGCCCGATCTGCTCCCGGTCTTCGGCAGTCAGAATTTCTGCGGCCGCCTGGGCCCCCATAGTCACGATATCTTGGCTGCTCGGTGCAACGGCCTGCTGGTCTTGGCCGATCCCGATCGTATATTTATCAGGCTCATCGCCTCTGGCCTGAGCTAATTCCACTAAGTCCAGATAAAACCCCGGTGTCGCCATCCCGATTCGATCGATTCCGATTGTCACTATTCTTACCCCTTTTGTTGTCTGAGTTGTTCTAACAATGCCTGGGCCGTCGCCAGGTTCTTATCGGTGGCCTGCAGCGCGGCGGCCAGCGCCTGAATCTCGGCGCCGCGTGCCCCAGCCTGAATCGCCAAGGCATTGGCTTGCAGGGCCATGTGGCCTTGCTGGATGCCAGGACCGGCCAAGGCCCGCAAAGCCGCAAGATTCTGCACCAGCCCAAGGGCGGCCAAGACGCGTTGCAACGTCTGCACCGTTTGATAACCTCCGAGCCGCTTGGCCGCCTGAGCAGCAGGCAAAGCTGAAATCGCCCCACCGACCACGCCGACCGGCAACGGTAGCGCCAGTCGGCCGTATAGCTCACCGTCCACGACCTCCCAGGTGCTCAAGCCGCGATACTGGCCGTCATGGCTGGCATACGCGTGGACCGCAGCACTCAAGGCGCGGGTGTCGTTACCGGTCGCCAACGCCCCGGCCACGATGCCATTCATGATTCCTTTGTTGTGCGTCACCGCCCGTCCAACATCAACTTGCGCCAAGCGCGAAAGCTTGGCGATGCGAGCAGCCACCACTGCCCCGGATTGGGCTTTCGTGGCCACCGCCGCCACCGGCAAGGTGACCGTGGCCGTCGTCAGCTGATTGCTTTGGTTGCTCAAGATGGCGACCAAGGCCGCCTGCTCGACCCATTCGCCAATCAACTTGGCGACCGCTTCGCAGATCGTATTCACGATATTGGCGCCCATCGCCGCTTGCGTATCGATTTCAAGTTCGATTTTCAAAAACTCCGCGACCGGCGTGACCGCGATATGGCGCAGGCCACCACCGCGCCGCACGATCGACGGATGGGCGGCTTCTGCGGTCTGATAAAGCAGTGCCTCGCGCTGTTCGATCAGCTTGGTCGCGGCCGCTGTGTCGGCGAGGTCACTAAACACGATCTCGCCGCTCACCAGGTGCGGGGTGGTCTGGGTCTTGACCCCGCCGCCGAGGTGCGCCAAACGGGCCCCGTTAGAAGCCGCGGCCACCACCGACGGCTCTTCCGTGCTCATCGGCACTTGATACACCGCCTCGTCGACGAGCAAGTCGCGACAGACGCCCAGCGGCAATGCAAACTGGCCGATCTGATTCTCGCTCAACGCCCCGGCCACACTGGCCGGCAACACACTAGCCTGTTGCCAAAAGTCGGCATCGACTGAAGTCAGAGCCCCTTCTTGCACTAACTGCTGCAACCGCCCGGCCGCATCTAGCTGATAAAACTTCATGGCTTACACCTCGACTTGCATCGCAACGCCGATCCCGCCGCCGACGCACAATGCGGCGACCCCGGTATGTTGCCCTTGGCGCTGTAGTTCGTGTACCAGCGTCACCACCAACCGGGCGCCGCTGGCGCCCAGCGGATGCCCCAAGGCGATCGCGCCGCCTTGCGGGTTCACCCGCGCTTCGGCGACGCCGAGATCGCGGGTGACCGCGACGCTTTGTGCGGCGAAGGCCTCGTTCAACTCGAGGGTGTCGACAGCGGCCAGTGCGGTGTGGGTCTTGGCCAGCAGGCTTTCGATCACACGCTTAGGGGCATAACCCATAATACGCGGTGCGATGCCGCCTTCGGCATAACCGGCGATCGTCGCCAGCCAAGTCAAACCAAGTTGTTCGGCCTTCTGTTGTGTCATCAAAATCAGCGCAGCTGCCCCGTCGTTGATGCCGCTGGCGTTGCCCGCCGTAACCGTGCCGTTGCTACGGAATGACGGCCGCAGCTTCGCCAGCTTCTCGACACTGGTGTCTGGCCGCGGGCCTTCATCCGTTGCCACGACCACGTCGCCGCGCCGGTTGGCGACGGTGATGGGGACGATCTCGGCCGCAAAATCGCCGTGTGCGGTCGCCTGGACCGCCTTTTGATGTGATTGCAGCGCAAACTCATCTTGCGCCTGGCGAGAAACCTGATATTCGGCCGCAACATTCTCCGCCGTGATGCCCATCGGCTCGTTAGAGAAGGCATCGGCCAAGCCATCGCGCATCATGCCGTCGACGAAAGACACATCGCCTAGTTTCTTGCCGAAGCGCATGTTCGGCGCGTAAAACGGTGTCTGACTCATGTTCTCGGTGCCGCCGACGAGCACGATCTCCGCATCGCCCATCGCGATGGCGGCCTGACCGAGGCGAATTGCCTTGAGGCCACTGCCGCAGACTTCGTTGACAGTCATCGCGGTGCTTTCGGGCCGCATGCCCACGCCTAAGGCGATTTGGCGGGCAACGTTTTGCCCGGAATTGGCCTGCAACACATTCCCAAAAATGGCCTGGTCGATACTAGCCGGGTCGATTCCAGCCGCCTCGATCGCGGCGGCCGCGGCATGTTGCCCCAATTCGACGGCAGAAAGTGCACTGAGCGCCCCGCCGAACTTGCCAATAGCAGTGCGCTTGGCACTAACGATTACGATTGCTTCCATCTTACCCTCCATGTGTGCCGAAAACCCGGCTCATAAGAAATTGTACCCAACCTATTATACGCGATGGCGCTGGTTATGGTAACCATCATAACGAATTCTTAAGTCGGCTGGTGGCCCAAAAAAACGAGCCTCCTGTCGCGCAAGGCGCTCCCTGCAGAAGACTCGTCCACATTCAATTATCGGCGTTACCTTGCAGCGTCAAGCCAACAGCCTCGATGTGCTCGTCTTGATAGACGAACACGGCGCCGAAGATACCCGGGCGCTGCTCCCAGCCCGGCAGCGGCCCGCCGGCAAAAAACAGGCGCTTGGCCTCGACTTCGGCGACAACCGAGGCTTGAGCAAACACGGTCACGCCGGCCAGCTTCGTCTGTAGCGGCGCGCCGGTCCGCGAATCGAGCAGGTGGTGATACTGCTTGCCATCGACGACCAAGAAGCGCTCATAGATGCCGCTGGTAACCGCCGAACACGCCGGCAACACCACGCGCCCGATCTCGCGGTGGCGGGCTCGCTTAGGGTCTTGGACCCCGATCACCCAGCGGCCGTCTGCGCGACGCGCGGACGCACCGACGAACAACAAGTTGCCACCAAGATCGATGATCCCGCTGGCGACGCCATACGCGCGCCAAAGATCGGCGATGCGATCGGCGATCTCCCCTTTGGCGATCCCGCCGAGGTCGAGCTCCATGCCAGGCTTGGTCAAAAACACCGATTGTGCTTGCGCATCAAGCACGACGTCTTGCGGCGCGATCAGGCGCCGCCGCGCGCTGATGTCCGCGCTAGCTGGCACATGCGCATCTTTGAAGCCGATCGCCCAAAGCTTCACTAGCGGGCCGATGAGCGCGTTGAAACCGAAGTCTTCACGACTGGCCGCGACCGCCCGCACCACCAGCTGATACGTCTCGTGTGACACGCTGACGGCGCGGCTGCCAGCGGCGTGGTTGATCGCCATCACCTCTGACACTGGCCGGTTGACCGTCAGTCGGTCTTCGTATTCACCGATCAAAGTCGCCGCTGCCTCGAGCGCCTTGTCGCTCGTCTCGCCAAACACCGTCAGGGTGATCGTCGTCCCCAGACCGCGGCAGACCTTAACGCGCTTGGTCGCTCTTAGACTCAATGCTCGGAAGCACCGCTGGTCGCATCGGGCTTCTCAGCCGTGTCTGCATCTGCAACCGGCGCTGGCGATTCTGCGGCACTGGCCCCGCTGGTGGCATCAGCTTTGTCGGTGGCTCCTTCCGCCGCACTCGCCCCGCTGGTCGCGTCACTGCGGCTGGCCCCGCTCGTCCCGTCGCTGGCCCACGCACCATTTTCGTAGAAGTTCAAGATGTGCTCGACCGAGCCGGTGAACTCGATGGTCCCAAGATACGAACCGTCGACGTCGCGCAGCGCATAATACTGGATCAACACGCGGTGGCCGTGCATCATCAGCGGCCGAGAAACCGAGTCTTGCGAGCCGTCTTTGAAGGAATTGATGATCTTCATGACGATCGGCAAGGCCTTCGGTGGGTGGCACTCGGCGACACTTTCACCGATTTCATGCACCGAACGCACGTGCTCGCGGTTCGGCTTGTTGGAAAACCAGGTGAAGTGGTCGGTGCGATCGATCAGGTCGATTTCGAATGGAATCGTGGAAAAGATCTGCTGCACCTCGCGGAAGCTCAAGCGTCCGGTCGGAAAGTTGATGTAAGCATCGTCTAAATATGGTTTGTTAATCGCCATGTCGGCATCCCCCGTATCAGTCTGTTCAATAAAGTCCATGAAGTTGACGAAATATTGCTCTAGCTCGCGCTGCACAGCCGCATCAGTGACGTTGCCATCGACGAACACCGACGCGGCACTGCCGATCAGCATCTCGTTGCCAGACAAGGTGTACGCATCACAATCCGGCGACGCCAAGATCTGCCGCAGGTGCTCCTGGGCCCGTGCCGAAGCCTGCGGGCCATAGCCGGTGCCGACGATCATCGCCGGCTTGTGGCGCAAGACGTTGGACTTGTAGGCCAACCACTCGATCGCCGACTTCAACGCGGCCGGGATCGAATGATCATATTCTGGCGTCGAGAAGATCACGCCGTCGGCCAGCTGCACGGCCTTCTTGAATTTCCAGACGGCCATGTCTGCCGTTTTATCGACGGAAAACGCCGGCAACTTGTCGATTTCGACGATTTGAATCTCGGCCAGCTGCTTGAAGTGTTTTTGCATGTATTGTAGCAACAAGCGGTTATATGAAAAATCCGCATTCGTGCCTACGATCGCAGTTAATTTCATTCGGCGGCCCCTTCCTTGCTCGCGGCATATTGTTGATGCATCGCGACGAATTCTTTGTATTGGTCAAAACACAGCGTCAAGAAATCGATCGTGCCTTGGTCTTTAAGCTCGCCTTCCGGGGTGAACGCCTGATCCGCGGCGCCGAGCAAGAACTCATTGCCGGGAAAGACCTGCGCGTTGACCCCAGGCGAATCTAGGATCTGGCGCAGATGCAGTTGCGCGCGCGACGATCCTTGTGGATACGTCGAGGCGCCGACGATCATCACCGGCTTATCCTTGAAGGGATGCAGGCGATAAGACTCCCATTCGATCACCGACTTCAACCCAGACGGGACACTGTGGTTATATTCGGGGCAGGCGATGATGACGCCATCGGCGGCTTCGATCGCCTCAGCTAAAGCGACAGCCGGCTCTGGGTCTTCGGCGGGATGATTCTCGTTGAACATCGGAAAATCGAGAATATCGAACACTTGGAGCTCGTCTTCACTGAAGTGGCGTTGCATGTACTGCAACAGCTTGCGATTAGACGAGTGGATGGCGTTAGAGCCAGCAATTGCGACAAATTTCACATTAATCACTCCTTATGGTCAGCGACAGTAACTCGGAATACCCAGTTACCAATAAGCAAATTGTAACTGATTTAACAAAGATTGCAATCGCCGGTGCGTAGATTTCGCTGTTTGGGGTCACCTTCTTCCTTGGCCTTTTCTAAGATAATGATGAACGCCTTTTCAATTGCAACACAAAAGTAATTGTCAACTGCCCGATAATTCTTTAGAATGAAAGTTGTGATTAGTATCACGCTTACATATACTTCTGGAGGAATTTTTTACCATGCGTAAAACCAAAATCGTTTCGACTCTCGGGCCGGCGTCCAATGACCTCAAGACTATCAAGGCGCTGATCAATGCTGGCGCCAACATTTTCCGTTTCAATTTCTCACACGGCGACCACGCCGAACAGCTTGGCCGGATGAACCTCGTCAAGCAAGCGATGCAAGAAACCGGGGTTAAGGTCGGCTTGATGCTCGACACCAAAGGCGCGGAGATCCGCACCACGGCGACCACCGACGGCAAGAAAGTCGAATACGCCACCGGCGACAAGATCATCTTGTCGATGAATACCGGCAAGCTCAGTGAAAAAGGCGCCGTCGATATCACTTACGGCGGCCTGTATGACGATGTTGAGATCGGCCATCACGTCTTGTTCGATGACGGACTGTTAGACACCGAGATCATCGCCAAAGACGCCGACAAGCGCGAATTAACACTGGAAGTCCAAAACCCGGCCGCCTTAGGTTCCAAGAAGGGCGTCAACTCCCCTGGGGTCTCCCTGCAACTCAAAGGCATCACCGATAAGGACAAAGACGACATCCGCTTCGGGGTCGCCCAAGGCATCAACTTCATCGCGGCCAGCTTCGTCCGTAAGGTCTCTGACGTTCAAGAAATCAAAGACGTGCTCAAGGAAGTCGGCGGCGAAGACGTCCTCATCATCCCTAAGATCGAATCTCAAGAAGGCATCAACAACGCCTCTGACATCTTGGCCGTCGCCGATGGTTTGATGGTGGCGCGTGGCGACATGGGCATCGAAATTCCTTACGAAGAAGTCGTGGCGGTGGAACAAGAATTGATCCACAAGTGCAACCTGGTCGGCAAGCCCGTGATCACCGCCACCCAGATGCTCGATTCCATGCAGGAAAACCCGCGGCCAACCCGCGCCGAAGTGACCGACGTGGCCTTCGCGGTGCTACAAGGTACCGATGCCACCATGCTTTCAGGCGAATCTGCCAACGGGGATTACCCGGTCCAATCCGTCCACACGATGGCCGTCATCGACGAACGCGCCGACAAGATGCTACCGAAGCACAGCCCGGTGCTCGATGAGCTGAAGCAATCCGGCTCCATCACCACCACGACGGCGATCGCAGCGGTCACCGCAGCTGAACGCGTCAACGCCAAGGCGATCATCGCCTTGACCGCGAGTGGCTACACCGCCCGCCAGATCTCTCGCCTGAAGCCAGAAGCGCCGATCCTGGCAGTGACCTATGACGAGCGCACGGCTTCCAGCCTGCTGCTATCTTGGAACGTCACGCCTGTTGTCTTCGACAAAGGTCAGGAGTTCGAAGCCTTGGTCGCCGACGCGGAAGCCAAGCTGGTCGCTGCCGGCGAACTAACTGCCGGCGACGTGGTCGTCATTGTCGCTGGTCTGCCGCTGTATGAACCTGGCTCGACCAACAACGTGATGCTTCGCCGCATCGCCGACTAGCCTTCACTTAGATACAAAAATGCGTCTCACTTGAAATGCTCAAGCGAGGCGCATTTTTTTGACGCATCAATCTGGGTTTTGATTACGGATGCGTTTTTTGAAAAAGTCGTGGACCTTGCCGCGCGAATGGTGCAAGCGCCCGGTGTAGTATTCGGCCACTAAAGCGTTGATGAGCGCGCCGATCAGCAACAGCATCGCGCTGAAGTTCAACCACAGCAGCAACACCATGAACGTGCCGATCGTGCCGTATGAGTTGAACCGCGCGCCGAAATACCGCATGTACAACGAGAAAACCTGCGCCAAGGCCAACCACCCGGCGATTGTGAACAAGCCACCGGGAATCACCGTCCACGCGGCGATGCGGACATTCGGCAAGAAGTAATCGAGGACGAAGATCACGACCACCAAGGCCGAGACGGTCACCGGCCAGCGCAAGGTATCGAAGGTGCTGAGCCAACCGTCAGACAAGCCCAACAGCGGCACCAACCACTCCAAGAATTGCCGGCCGAACGTGAAGG
>CAKQZO010000028.1 GCA_934293835.1 uncultured Lacticaseibacillus sp.
GAGCCACGCTAACATCGGTGGTATCAAGATTTCTGAATGGGTTAAGGCCCATCCTGAAGTCGACGAATCCAAGCTGGTCGACATGTTCGAAAATGTTCGTGACGCTGCTTACGAGATCATCAAGCTTAAGGGTGCGACCTTCTACGGGATCGCGACTGCTTTGGCACGGATCTCCAAAGCGATTCTCAGTGACGAAAACGCGGTTCTGCCGCTGTCCGTTTACATGGAAGGCCAATATGGTCAAAACGACATCTACATCGGTAGCCCTGCCGTGATCAACCGTAACGGGATCCAAAACATCCTTGAAATTCCGCTGACCGACCATGAACAAGAATCCATGGACAAGTCTGCTAAGCAGCTCAAGGAAATCATCACCAACGCTTTTGCTGAAGCTGACATCGAAACGCGTCAGTAATTCACAGCGTGATCAAAACGCCGCTCGCACCCGCGGGCGGCGTTTTTTGTCTGCCATCAACCACACAGTGTGCTATAATTACCGCTACTTATTGGAGGTAGTTAAATGAATCATTCCCGTGTTGAGGCGTTCACCGATGCCGTGGTCGCGATCATCATGACGATCATGGTGTTAGAGTTCAAAGCGCCAGCATCCCCACGCTTGACCGCGATCTTGGCCGATGTCCCGTATCTGTTCGCTTATCTGGTCAGCTTCTTGTTCATCGGCGTGGCCTGGTATAACCATCATTATATGTTCGCGCTTGCCAAGCGCATCTCCAAGCGTGTCTATTGGGTCAACAACTTCTGGCTGTTGACGATGTCGTTATTGCCTGTGGCGACCGCCTGGGCCGGCGAATACTTGGCCGCACGCGGCCCGGAGTTCTTCTATCTCGTCGTCTTCTTCGCCTGGAGCGTCGCGTATTGGCTGCTGACCCGCGCTTTGATCGCAGACCATCGCGGCACGCCGGTGGCGGCCCAGCTTCAAAAGATGCCACCCTATCGCTTCATGAATAGCTGGCAGCTACCGACGTTCACCATCGTGCTTGCGGTGGCGGTTTACTTCTTTCCCCCGGCATGTCTGATCGCCACCTTGATCGAATTGATCTATATGGCGCTGCACACGAACGCCGACTCCGACCAGGTCGCGGCTTGACGCCCCCGCTTTTCCCGCTCGTCTCGCTTGTCTCAAGGCATGGGTGTGGTATGATTATCATTAGAATATTTTCATCTTAAGCGACTGGTTTATTAATCATGGAGGTTGGATATGTTAATTAAGTCCCTGGTACTCAAGAAGGAATTCCTGACGACCGTCAAAGAGACTGTCACCTTGGCGGAAGCCCTCAAGGTTCTAGAAGATTCGGGCTTTCGGTGCGTCCCCATCCTAGACGAAAGCGGCCAGATCTTCCGCGGCAACGTCTACAAGATGCATATCTACCGGCACAAGTCTCAAGGTGGTGATATGAGCCTACCTGTCACCTATTTGCTGAAAAACGCTACGAAGACCATTCCGTTCAACGCGCCTTTCTTCAAGGTCTTCTTCAACATCAAAGACCTGCCGTACATTGCTGTGCTCGATGAAAATGCGAACTTCTACGGCATCTTGACGCATGCGTCGCTACTGGCCATGCTCAGCGAGTCTTGGCACATCGATGTCGGCTCCTACGTCTTGACGGTGACCTCATCAAGTGGTCCCAGCGGCCGCGGGGATCTCGCGGCCATGAGCAAGCTGCTCGCCAAATACACCGACCTCGCCAGCGCAATCACCCTCGATGCCAAGGGCAACGAGAAATTGCGCCGCACGCTGTTCACCCTGCCGGCTGGTACCAGTGAAACAACGCTCAACACCGTCGTCGCCAAGCTCGAGCGTAAGGGCTATCAGGTCGTCGAAATCGACGATCTCCAGTCCGGCCTACCGCTGAGAAGCGACGAATAATACCACGAACGCCCCCGATGCGACCTAGAGAATTCTAGGTCGCATCGGGGGCGTTCATGCTTTTAATCTACCCGAATTGCTTTTAGGCGATCACTTGGTTGAAATGCAAGATTCGATCCAAACCCGCCATGATCGGGGCGGTAATGGCCATAATGATGAGTTCCGACAGCATCAGGCTACCGTAGATGCCCCAGAAGGCCCCACCCATGCTGAGGTGGCTGGTCCAGACAATTTCGACGGCGATCAGGCACATCGTCAGCGTCATCACGATCACGTTCAGCCCCATCTTCAGCCACAGGTTCGGCAACTTCGGCGCCAGCCAGGCGACAAGCACCAAACCAAGCAGACTTTGGCCGCCACCGAACACGACATCGAGCCAGCCCATCGAGCTGAACAGTGCGTTAAACACGACGACCCCCAGCACGACACCAACCACATACTTGCGTGAGAACACGACCAAGTGGTTGAGCCCTTCAGAGATTCGAAACTGAATCGCCCCGCTGGCGAGATTGAAGACCCCAGGGACGACGGACAAAACGACGTATAAGGCCGCGATCAAGGCGCTGACGACCAGCGTCTTGGTACGAGATTGTTGCATATGAATGCCTCCTAGTTTTTTTTCGTGGGATGGATTGCGAACCACGGTTGCTAAGTATACCAGAAAATCTGCCCCAAAGAAAAAAACGGCTAGTCGCCTAGCCGCCAATTGGTTTAAGGCCGATCGATACCGATAAGGCCCGATCGACTTCGATCATTCTGGTGTGATCTAATTCTGCGATTTTATCACTGAGGCGCTGCTTGTCGATCGTGCGGATCTGTTCCAACAAGACGACGCTGTCGCGCTGGATACCATCGCGTCCCGCACGCAAGCCAACATGGGTTGGCATCTTCGGCTTGTCGATCTTGCTGGTGATCGCGGCGACGATCACGGTCGGGCTGTAGTGATTGCCAACATTGTTTTGAATCACCAAGACCGGACGCATCCCGCCTTGTTCCGAGCCGACCACGGGTGAAAGGTCGGCAAAAAAGATGTCACCACGTTTAATCGTCAGAGCCATTGGCCAACCCCTAACAACGGTCTAACGGATCTGATCGTACGCCTCACTTTCACAGGCGATGAACTCATGGCAGATTTCGGTGTTCAAGGTCGCCATCTCCCGGTAGCCGTTCACCAGACGCTGAACTTCTGGTTCCCGATCCGCCAAGAAGTCTGCCAAAACTGTGTCGATCACATCACTCGGATCCATTACACACGTCTTGCAATAGCTATCGAGCTTCGCCCGCAGCCCTTCCGTCATACTCACCGTTAAAAACTCTGCTTGTGCCATGTCGCACCCTCCCGTGGCCGTATTCAAGAATTATCCTACCACAGGAGAATGAAAAAACAACATGAAAAAATGTTACAGCTGGCACTCGTCCCGCCAAGTCATTCTAACTTGGCGACCGAAACCCGCGGCACTCGTGCCGTCAACCCACAAGCAATCTCATAATGAATCGTCTGGGCATAGTCAGCCACATCTTGAAGCGTGATAGTTTGCGTCCCGCTTTGGCCGACCAAGACCACCTGCGTCCCCGCAGGATACTCATGCGGCAGCCGGATCATGAACTGATCCATGCAGACCCGGCCTACGATCTCACACACTTGGCCATCGACTAAGACGTGAAACCCTTGCAACCGGCGCTGCCAGCCGTCAGCATAGCCCATCGGCACCGTGCCGATCCACTCATCTTCTTTGGCGTGATAAGTCGCCCCATAAGAGATCGCCGCGCCTTTTTCGATTTTCTTAACGAAGCTCAGTGCGGACACCACACTCATCGCCGGCTCAAGTGGATACGGCTCAACCAACGCCCGACCGGAAGGATTCAGCCCGTACATAGTGATCCCGAAGCGAATCATGTCTGAATGCGTCGCCTTATGCCACATGCTTGTGGCGGAATTGGCCACATGCACATAGCGCGGCCGCATCGGTAATGCTGTCAGCATCGCGTTGAAGCGCGCGCTCTGGGCCTCAAAATAGGCGGTATCAGCTTCGTCAGCCGTGGCAAAATGCGTGAAGATCCCGGTGACGGTCAGATGGGCCGCCTGCTGGGCATAATCTGCGGCAACCTTAATTGTTTCCGGTTGCCGAAAGCCGATACGCCCCATACCAGAATCGACGGCAAGATGGATATGTAGCGTCGGGGCGTTGGCGGCCTGCAAGGCGGCCTCTGCTTGCTGTAACCAGGCTAGGTCGCCTACAGGCAACGCGATGTGTTGCACCGCCGCCAACGGCGCCAGCGTCGGCGGCACGATGCCCAACACCAAGATCGGTTGCGTGAAGTGGGCCGCCCGTAGCGCCAACGCTTCTTCGAGGACCGCCACACAAAACCCGCTTGCACCGGTCTGAGCGGCCACGCGGGCGACGCGCAGCAGGCCGTGCCCATACGCGTCAGCCTTCACGACCGCAAACAAGCAGGTCTTAGGTGCGGCCTGGGCCAATGCGTGTTGGATATTGTGTGCGATCGCCTGCTCCGAAACCAAGACCTTCGTCGGCCGAAGCGTTGCTGTCACCATTGTCATGGGGCTACCTCCAAAATTACTTCTGTCATTACCAGTTCGTCAGTATGTGATATCGAAACAAACGCGTTGCCGGCGTATGGATGCTTGGTGATCACAGGCTTGCCGGCAACGTCATTGAGACACTCGACATCGTGAAGATTCACCGGTCCCAGACCCGTCCCGTACGCTTTGGCATACGCTTCTTTAAGCGAGAAGCGCCCGGCAAGAAATTCCGCGGCACGGATGCCCGTCAGCCGTGAAAACGCAGCGAGCTCGTCTGCAGTCAAGACCTTCTTGGCAAAATGGACATTCTTCGTCTGTGCGGCAACGATCCGCGAGATTTGGGTCAGATCGACTCCGATACCATAAATCATTGCGCGCCCTCCTTAATTTGGCTTAATCACATTTTACCATTATAGTCCCAAAACACCTCATCTGACGCATGCGCTACGTGAAAACTCATCATGTAAACGTGAATCTGCAGTCATTCTCACCCCAAAAAAGCACCACCGGCGCGTCTTCTAAGACGTGTCAGTGGTGCTTGGCGATTAGTCTTTATGCGTGTTCGTGTAGCTACGCTTACTCGAGCGTTCGTTGCTGCGCTTCCCATCGCGGCGATTGCGATCATACGGCCGCTTTTCGCCATCGCGATGCCCACGGTAGCCACCACCGTTACGGTGATCACTGTTGGAACGATGGCCGCCTTTGTAGCCGCCACGGTAGTTCCCGCGACCGCCGCCATGACCGCCACGCCCACCGCGGTTAGGCAATGGCCGCTCTGGCGTGATCTTGACCGGCACGCTGGAGGCATCATCAGGCGATACCGCCTTGAGATATGCCGATACCAGTTGTAATGGGGTGTATTCTTCCAACAGACTTTCGGCCATCGGTTCATACTTCTCGGTATCGCCAGATTCGACCTGGTCTTTGATGTTCTGTAAGCCCGTCGAGATCTGCCCCAAGAAGGCTTCTTGAGCTGTCGGTGGCTTGAGAGGCATCATCCGCTTCTTGGTGAGGTCTTCGATCGTCCGCAAGTAGCCCATTTCATTCGGCACAACGAAGGTCACAGAGACCCCGGACTTCCCGGCCCGGCCGGTACGGCCGATCCGGTGAACATAAGAGTCTGGGTCTTGCGGGATATCATAGTTGTACACATGGGTGACATTGTTGATGTCCAGCCCACGCGCAGCAACGTCTGTGGCAACCAAGAAGTCCAGCTCCCCGGCCTTGAATTGACGCAAAACGCTCATCCGCTTTTGCTGCGTCAAATCGCCATGAATCCCTTCGGCTTTATAGCCGCGCGCCTTCAAACCACGCGTCAGTTCATCAACGCGGCGCTTAGTCCGGCCGAAGATCAACGCCAGATCCGGTGCTTGGACATCGAACAACCGCGTCATGATGTCGAACTTCTCATAGTCCTTGGAGCGGACATAGTATTGATCGACCGTGTCGGCGGTCAGCTCTTTGGATTTGATCTGCACCGTCACTGGGTCGTGCATGAAGGTCGTGGTCAACCGCATGATCGGCGCCGGCATCGTCGCAGAAAACAGCAACGTCTGCCGCGTCTCAGGCGCAGTTTTAACGATGCTTTCGATGTCATCGATGAAGCCCATATCAAGCATTTCATCCGCTTCATCGAGCACCAGCGTCTTCAAGCCACCAAGCTTCAAGGTGTGGCGGTTAATGTGATCAAGCAAACGACCCGGGGTTCCGACCACGATCTGTGGATGGTCGCTGAGTTGCTTGATCTGGCGACGAATATCCGCCCCGCCGTATACTGCGGTGACCTTGATCTTCTTGTCGCGTCCTAACTTGTAAAGCTCTTCTTGGGTCTGAATCGCCAATTCCCGCGTCGGTGAAATCACCAACGTCTGGACGTCACGATCTGCTTTATCAATCGCCTGCAATACTGGCAATCCGAACGCAGCCGTCTTACCGGTACCGGTCTGCGCTTGGCCGATCACATCTTTACCTTCCAAAGCCAGCGGAATAGTTTCTGCTTGAATCGGCGTCGCTTCTTCAAACCCCGCACGGGTGATGGCCTTGAGTAAATCGTGATCTAAACCTAGTTCTTTAAACTTCAAATGGTTTCCTCCTTGGAATGTGTAACACCCGATCTACAGAGCAATCCTGGAGTCTGCCTTGTAAATCTCGTTTACGTGACTGTTTTTTCTGAAAACAGCATCTTAAATATCTTAACATGATTACGCAACTAACACAACGTAAGCCGATTTTCACTTCTGTAAGCATTGCGCGCAAAAAAACGAGGGGTTAGTCACCACCCCCTCGTTTGTGCTTTCAGATCAATCGTGATCGCCATCGAGCAACGCGGTCAAGACATTTTCAAGATGCAAGCCATGGCTGGCCTTGAGCATCACCATGTCGTTATACGACACATCTTCTTGCAGCGCATTGATCAACGCCTGCTGCTCGCCTTTAGGAAAATAATGTAACCGTTCTGGCGCAAACCGTGCCTGCAGCGCCACAGCCAGCGGCTTGATCTCGTCGCCATACAGATACACCTCAGCGAGCTTGTCCGGATCGATTGCAGAGGCAACGCTAGTGTGCAAGTCAGCACTCGCTGCGCCCAACTCCAGCATGTCGCCTAACACCGCGATTCGGCGCCCCTGACACGGAAAATCACTAAAGTCGTGAAGCACCGCCTTCATCGCCGTCGGGTTAGCATTATACACATCCGACAAGATTGCCTCACCGGCATCCCCTTGTAGCCACTGTGTCCGGTTAGCCGTGATGTCGAAGTGACTCAGCGCATGCTGAATCGCCTCGGGCTTCACATGGAAGCGGCGCCCGACCAAGATCGCAGCCAGCGCGTTGGCCACGTTATACTCGCCCATCACCGGAATCGTGAAGTGCAGATCCGGCCAGCGCGACAAATCAAATTCGGTGTGGTCTTCGGACGCCTGAATGTGGCGCGCGTAAAGATTGTTTTCCGGTGCCAAACCGAACGTCTTCGCGTCTTGTTGGACCTGCTGGGCGCGGTCTTTGAGCAACGGCTCATCCCCGTTATAGATGAACAACCCGTCTTCTTTAAGTCCCGCCGTGATCTCCATCTTCGCATCGGCGATCTTGTCGCGAGTCTTGAAGAATTCGATGTGTGCCTCACCAATCATCGTGATGACCGCCACATCCGGTTCTGCCAACTGGCTGAGTGCGGTTAGCTGCCCCGGCCGGTCCATGCCCATCTCGACGACTAACACTTCGGTGTTGGTGTCCATACTCAAGATGGTGATCGGCACGCCGATCTCGTTGTTAAAATTGGCCGGCGTCTTCACGACGTGATATTGCGTCGCAAGCACCGCGGCGGTCATGTCTTTCGTCGTGGTTTTCCCGTTGCTACCGGTGATCGCTACGACTTTGGGATTGACCTTCATCAATAAGTAATAACTCGCCAGCTTCTGCAAGGCCTGCAATGGATCGGCCACGACCAGCTGCGGAATGGTTGTCGTGAGCGGAGCCTTGTCTGCGGCGATGAACGTGGCCGCAGCGCCGTGTGCTTCTGCCGCCGCCAAGAACTCATGACCATCACGCTCACCCTGCAAGGGCACGAATAGATCGCCGGGCGTCAACTCGCGGCTGTCAAACGCAACTCCCGTAATGGTTGGACAATCTACATCCACCAACGGGCAATCGGCGCCCACAACGCGCGCGATCTCTGATAACTTCATTTTCATGGTGATACTCCTTACATTCCCAGACTAATTAAGCTCTAAGCGCCAAGCAGAATTCTTGCGATCGAGGGTCAGCTCGCCAATCTGCGTCGACGTTTCCATGTCTAACGGCTGATCCGGAACGAACCGATCGACAAGGTTTAACAGCGGTATCCTGACGGTATCACGGCTGAAAATCCCCCCACCGAAATCAAACAGCACCCCGTCTTCGAGATTAGGTAACAATTGTGCGAGCACGGCCTCCGGAATGGCTTGAAAATGTTGCTGCCGCAACCGTAGCCAAAAAGGCTGATCGTTGGCCGCCCAGCGCAGGTGTTTCACCACCGATGCCGCCAACGTTTTGGAGAAAAAGGTGACCTGGCGACAGTACATCGTAACCATGTCGCTTCTCAGCGGCAAGAACACCAGATTGTTCTGAAGCTTATAGTAAAACGGAGGCTGAATATGGGTCTTGGCATGTCCAAGGTATAAGAGTTCTGCGATCTCGGTCGGCATCAGCTCCCGCAGATATGTCCCGTGCTGATAATCCAACCATGACCGGTTACGGGCGTCTTTACTGCGCAAAAAAGTCGCCACCGCCTCCACCCCAGAAATCTCATTGAAGCCAGTGTGCGGATCGATGAATTCATCTTCATCGATCGGCGGTAACAACAAGAGGTGCTGGATCGGAGTTGGCGTCGCCGTCAACACATCGCTTGCCGAAATTCCCGCGGTCAAAAACATGTGGGCAAGCGGCTCGTAATGGACATAGATCACTGAATTACGCACGATTTTCCTCCTATATGAACAAGCACGATTATACTGCAATTCCACGCGTCGTGCTCAAATTCTGGTATCATGTGGTTGAATTGCAATCTTGATGCAACACATTGCCCGCAAAGGAGGCCGCTATGCTCGCTTGGCCACTACAAATTCTAGAACCCGCGCCTTTAACCATCTCTAAGACCGCGCCGCTGCCGCCTAGCTACTGGCAAGCCGTGGCGACAGGCCGGTGGCCAAAGCGCTACTGGCTGCCGACCAGCGAACCCACCAGCGATGGCCTTGATGGGGTCGCCATCCACGCCTTGGCGACTCCAGGCGCACCGACGCTCATTCCTGGACTACCGGCGAACCTCACGCCAGTGGCAGTCGATGGCCAACAGGTCTTTGCCGTCACGGAAGCTGGCATCATCCGATATCTAGACCTCGAAGTCGATCAATGGCTGACTGTGGCCCCGAGTTGGGAGGCTTTGGTGGCGCAACTGCAATGGCACACGCCGACGCTGGCCGCACCTTATTCCCCACAGCAACTCGCACACGCCTTGCTGGTTGCAGACAACGACGCGCTGCCTGCGTTGTTTGACGAGCTGCGCCTCCAAGTTGACGACAACGCCTACGTTCAGTGGCTCGCCTACCTGCGCCAAAAACCGGCAACGCAAGCTGAAATCACGTTCGCCTTGACCTACCGGCACCTCGATGCCCGCCAGCGCCAGATTTTGCAGGCATGAAAAAACGTCTTAGTCCAACCACCTGGGCCAAGACGCTTTTATTTGAACATGAAACTCGCCAGCCAGGCGCGGTTGTGCTTGACGCCAATATAGCACCAAATCGCAAGCCCCAACGAGCCCAGGAAGTCGGCGCAAAGGTCGCCCATCGTATCCATCAATGCCGCGCGGCCAAGCAGCTTGGCCCCGTGCGCCATTGTGCGCTGCATGTTCAGCCCTAACAAACCATCTCCGGTGAACTCATAGAATTCCCACAAGACCCCCATCATCGTCCCGAAAGACACGGCAACGATTGCGAGTAGCAGAGGCTTGGTCTTCAACAGCTGCGCCGCTGGGGTCAGCGCCCCGAAGATCGCCAGCCCCAGCCCGGCCAGCATCGAGGCCGAAAACAGGTGCAAGAACTTGTCCCAATATGGAATGTTATAAAACTGCATGCCTGTGCCCAGCAACACCGCACCTAAGACGAACGCTTCCCATAACAAGAGCAACAATAACGGGAACCGGAAGTGACGCCAGCGGCCAACCGCCTGCGGCAAGACCGCCAAGACGATTCCAAACCCAACCTGGCCCAACAACATGCCTTGATTGGGATAGAACTGATGACCCGCCGCCAGCGCCCCACCACACACGATGATGTAAGCCGCCGCGCCGATCACGTTCAGCCAGTAAAGTATTCGATACGTTATTCGCATAATCGGCCTCCTTATGGTTTCAGTCTAACGACTCCGCGCTCACCGCGCAACTTTCCCCAAGGCAATAAAAAACCGCCATTGCTGGCGGAAAAGTTTGGGGGAACTTTTTTGGGAGTGTAAGTTAATGTGTAAGCATAAGGCTGACTACTGTTGCCTTACTCTATGGTTATTATCATAGCTGGCGATTATTTTATTTTTCGCCAACATTAATAAAAATCGTTTAGCTAAAATGAACCGGCGCCTCAATAGCCGCCCACATCGGCCGTTTCATCATCGTTGATGACCAAGACGTTCACCGAGCTGTTGCGCACGACATAAGCCGTGGTTGATCCCGTCAAGAAGCGTTCCAAGGCGTTCGTCCCCGACTTCCCGATGACGATCAAGTCACACTGATAGTTCTTCGGCGCGGTGTCGGCGATCACCGGCTTAGGACTGCCTTCGACGACGTATTGATGCACCTTCAGCCCCACACTTTCTAAGGGCTTGGCGGCCGAGGCCAGCATCTTCGCCCCGACGTCACTCATCTGCCGAAAGATATCGTAGTAATTCACATCGCGCGCATACGTCGCATAATGATCGCTGTCGACAACATTCAACAAAACAACCTCAGCGTGTGCCAACTCAGCCAGCTCACGCGCCTTATTCAAAGCCACGTAAGCGTTGTGCGACCCATCCAATGGTACTAAAATCCGCTGAAACATGGTGGTGTCCTCCTTTGTTGTGCCTTGCGTCTGCCTACTTGAATCCACCTCTATTATATCAAGGCACCAGCAGCGGTTGCGACTTTGACACCTTGTATCCGACCGGTATCTCTTTTATACTAGACAGCGACTGTTCATTCTCGAATAATCTGGAGGCCGTTAATGACTGATATCGTTCGTAAAGATGCGCTTGCTCGCTTACAAAATGGGGATTTTTCCTGCACCAAAGAGTTGACCCTTGCCATGTTTTCCGGCAAATGGAAGCTGGTGCTCCTCTGTCACCTGGACGAACACGGCCCGTATCGCTTCAACCAGCTGCGGCGCCTACTGCCTACGATCACCCACAAGGTGTTGACCAATCAGCTTCGTGAGCTTGAACAAGACCGGCTGATCAGCCGCCATCCCGACCCTAACGGCGGCGTCAAGGTGTCCTATGCGATCACGGCGCTGGGCCATTCGCTGATGCCGATCATCTCGGCCATGTGCGACTGGGGCGAAGCACGCATCGCCCAACTCCAGCTCACCCCCGAATTCACGGCGAATGAAACCTACCTTCCGACCCCCGCACACTAAGGAGACCTCAATGTACAAAGCAGCCCTTGTTTTAGAAGGCGGTGCGATGCGCGGCCAATACACCGCTGGCGTTTTAGATACCTTTATGGCGCACGGCATCCAGTTTGCGACCGTCATCGGCGTTTCTGCAGGCGCATTGTGCGGCACTAACTACGTCTCTAATCAGCCTGGCCGCACCAATCTGGTCAACGTCGATCACCGCACGGACCGTAACTACATCTCGCTACGTCGAGCCTTACACCGGCAAGATATCATCAACCTCGACTACCTTTTCGAACCGCACGACGGCGACTGGCAAAACTTCGACGAGCAAGCCTATCGCACCAGCCCGATGGAGTTCGTCGTTGCAGCCACAGCCATGCGCTCCGGCCGCGCCGTGTACTTCCACCATCCCCAAGGCAAAGACCTCGTCGCTAACCTTAAGGCCAGCTCGGCCATGCCATTCATCTCCAAGCCGGTGTACACCGGCTTCGGCCCGTGCCTCGATGGCGGAATCGCCGATTCGATTCCTTACGCCTACGCTCAGGCCCAAGGCTTCACCAAGCTCGTTGTGATTCGCACACGTGAGCGCACTTACCGCAAGTCCGCCACCAGTGCTGTCTTACGTCGCGCCTACCAGCGCACTTTCAGCGCCTATCCAGAGTTTGTCACCACCGCGGCGGCGCGCCCACAAATGTACAACCACCAAGCTACCGCACTGCAACAGTTGGAAGCAGCCGGCCAGGCGTTCGTCATTGCGCCTGAGCAACCCGTCACTGTCTCCCGCCTCGAACGCGATGTCGATAAGTTGGCGGCCTTACACGCCACCGGCGTCGCCGAAGCCGAACGCCAGCTCAGTGCGATGCATCAATACCTGACCGCAGAATAGCTAGGCACAGCGTTCAATCTAAATAACCCGAGGGACTGTGACTTTTGTCACAGCCTCTCGGGTTATTTGATCGTTTGCCAACCAAGCTTAATAATCAGCAACTTCAGCCGCGGCAAGCTCCGCCTGAAGCCCGGCCTGATAGGCCTCAATGTAGCGATTATAGCCCGCCACACCTTGGGGATCCGGCATGATCGTCGTGCTTTGCCGCTCGCCGAAAACATACCGGTCGAGATAATCGGGTAACCCCTCTCCCTCATGCCGATGGCGCACATACGTCGCCAACACCGCCATTCCCCAAGGCCCGCCTTCACCAGCGTTGGCCATTACGGTGATCGGCGTGTTGAGCGCATCCGCCAAGACCTGCTGGGCGATCTTCGGGGTCCGGAAGATCCCGCCTTGCGCCACCATACCAGTCATCGGGATTCGCTCAAGCTTCGCCAGCATATCGTTGCCGATCTTTAGCGGTGCGAAAGCAGAATACAGCTGACTCTTGATAAAATTGGCCAGCGTGAAATGGCTATTCGGGGTGCGCATCAATAACGGACGCCCCGCAACTACCTTGGTGATGTTTTCTCCAGACAGGTAAGCGTAGTTCAGCAAGCCCCCAGCATCGGCATCACCTTGAGCGCTGTGTTCAAACAATTTTGCAAATAGATCATCGCCTTCAAGCGTGCTGCCTGCAAGGGCCGCAAACTGTTGCAGTAGCCGGATCCAAGCGTTGATGTCCGAGGTACAGTTGTTGGCGTGCACCATCGCGACTGGTTCTCCGGCTGGCGTTGTCACAAGATCGACATCCGGATAAACTCGGCTGAGCGGATGGGCTAAGACCACCATTGAGAATGCCGAGGTTCCCGCCGAAATATTTCCTGTCTGTTGGCGCACCGCGTTCGTCCCGGTCATTCCCGTGCCAGCGTCTCCTTCAGGCGGTGCCATCACCGTCCCAGAAGCAAGCGTTCCACTGATATCTAGCCGTTTCGCCCCTTCTGCACTCAGATGGCCCGCAACCGCTCCGGCGACCAATGGCTGAGGCAAAATGTCTGCTATTTTTTGTCTCAAGCCGTGTTGGCGTAACAGTTGATCAAAGCGCGCCAGCCGCTGGCCGTCATACGTCTGCCGATCAGAGGCGATCGGAAACATTCCCGAAGCATCGCCGATTCCTAAAACCTTCTCGCCAGACAACTGCCAGTGAACATACCCCGCCAGCGTCGTGAGAAAATCAACCGCCTGTACGTGTGGTTCCTGATTCAAGACCGCCTGATAGAAGTGGGCAGCGCTCCATCGCTGGGGGATGTTGAACGCCAGCGCCTCGGTCAACGCTTTTGCCGCCTGGGCAGTCGTGTTGTTCCGCCAAGTTCGAAATGGCACGAGCTGGCGTCCCCGTCGATCAAACGCGAGATAGCCGTGCATCATGCCGCTGATCCCGATCGCCTCGACCCGCCTGATGGCGACCCCATACTCGGACTGTACCCGTTCCCGCAACGCGGCATAACTCACCTGAATACCGGTCCACACCTGATCGAGCGCATAAGTCCAGTTGCCGCCAATAAATTGATTCTCCCAGCCAAAACTGCCACTTGCCAAAGTACTAAAATCACTGCCGATTAACACAGCCTTGATATTCGTTGAGCCAAGCTCGATTCCAAGGGTCGCCTTACCATCTTGAATCTCATGCGCCGGATCGATCATCATCATCACCATTCCTTTGTTGGATAAACGCCTACTCACAACGCTTAGAATAGCAAAAATGTAATCGCTTGCATAGATGATTTTGCTCTATCTGCCAACTTATAGCCTATCCGCCTTCAACAAAGCCAACGACACACCAAAGCCGCGGTACGATGGTGCTGTATCGCGGCAGTTATATGGGCACGTCAAATAAGCGATTTAACGATCAATTTTTTCACCATGGGCAGTTCAGGCGAATCGCGCACTTAAAGAGGCCTACTGATGCCGCCAATTTTTCCAGGAGTGCCTGGGGCAATTGGCGTGTCGGTCTGCGACTGGTTGCGGGCGATCCTCCTTTTTAGTCGAGCTACACAACCCAACGTGGCTGCGTGTAAGTCGTTCCGGTCTCGCACGGCTTTGCCGTACGGCCCAGACCGCCTTACACTCACCACTAAATTCGTCCTGCTTCGCTCTGTGATTAGTCGAGCTGCGCAACCCAACGCGATTGCGGATAAGCCATCTCGGTCACGCACCGGCGCTACCGGCACGAGCCCAATTTGTCTTATCCCCATCGCTAAGTGCGGGTTGCTTCGCTCTGTGTACCTCGAATGTGCCGCGGAACCATCGGTTTTAACCATGCGCTCCTTTACGCTCCTACTCCACGTTGCACCGCGTTTCGAAGACGGCCTTAGACGAGCTTCACTTGTTACCAAGTGGTGGTGCGTGTTCAGTCGATCCGATTGGCAGTAGTGTTATAACCTGCCTTTCCGTCCGAGCTTGCTGGAACAGGAGAGCCAGTCGGCCAAAGCCAACTGTGAACTGTCTCCTGATGTGCTGAGGGAACAAGGGAAAGTCGTAGGGCCGGCCAACAGCTCCCCTTCTCAACGCTTGGCAATATTATTGCACACAATGTAATCG
>CAKQZO010000029.1 GCA_934293835.1 uncultured Lacticaseibacillus sp.
CAACGCGGATTCTCGCTCTGGCAAGACGATCAAGCCGGTGTTGGTCATCGACGAAGACTATGTTCCTGGCAAATAATTTCGGCTAAATCAAAAAAGTAACGCCCACCGTTTGATTGCGGTGGGCGTTGCTTTTGCTTAATAACTTCATTGTTTAGACTCACGGATGACCTGAACATCCCACGTCCGGTTACCACGCTTAACCAGATTCTCCAACCGGCCGAATAAGAGCAGAAGCCAGCCGAAGGCTAGCGCGAACGCCTGAATCTCAAAACTTGTCAACGATGGGTAGCGAAACAGGCGATAGCCAAAATTAAGTAACATCAGCGCAACCGCGATCGCATATGACAGGCCCAAGAACTCGGGCGATACTTCAGGCAGTAGCCAACGGCACCCGATGATCAAGCCCGCCACCAAAAATACCAGCATCCCCGCAGCTTGATCGTGCAGCAAGTGTGACGTGGCGTTATTCGGAAACAGTCCCACACAACCGACATCCAGCCCCACAAGTGTCAACATGATACGCATGAGCCAAAGTCGCCAACTCCGCGGGTAACGGCCCTCTAACGCGACAAACAAGGTGTCGACCAGTGCAATAAATAACAGTGCTGAGACGATCAAGGTGACGTTGAACTGCCAGGCCTGGCTGGCCATGTCAGTACCCAAGAAGCTGAGGTTGTGTTGCCACCAACGGCGCGAATGATTGGTCGCCATGGCGATCACCATCCCGGTGACGATCACGACAAGTAACAGATTGCTCAAGGCGGTCGCGTCGATCGTCAACGCGGCCTGCACCATGAACACATCGGCCATCAACGTGAATACAAGAAAGATCAAGGCCGCAGTGAAGCGATCAAACGTCGCGCCAGGAAACAGCTGGCCCAACAACCAAAAGCCTCCCACCAAGGCCAACCCCAGCATCACGGCAAACGCCCCCATAATCACCGGAAAGTTGCGCCAATAGATTTTAGGGGCCGTCTGCAGGCGCTGGGTCCGGATGAAGAAGCCAGCAAACAGGCCGAGCCCCGCCACCAGTCCAAGCCCGATCACGAAGCTTGCCACCGACACATCCCCGGAAAGCGGGATCGTCTGCAGGCCTTGTTGCCACCAATACAGATACACTCCGATACTTATGCTGATCGCGACCACCAGCGGCCATAACCACTGCAGACGCAACCGATCAACGCGCGCGGCAAGCTTCGGTTGCAGGATCAGGCGTCCATTTTTAACTTCGATCTGCATCGGCACATCGGCTGTCACCGCTAACTGATCGCACACCGCCTCAGGCAGCACTAATTCTAGTCCCTTGTTTGTTTCCTTCACGTTGTCACGCCTCCACTTCCCCTAAATTTTACCAGAAAACTAGAGACATTACTCGGGGCGCAAGCCCAACCGCTTAACCGCAAACAACGCCCCGACGATTAATGGCGTCAATACCATTGCGCCCAGAACTTCAGGAACGCCATTGGCCGCAACGATTCCCATCAGCACCTTCAACAAGCCGCTAGACGTCACGCCGTAAGCCTTCGCCAGCGCACCTGTATAGAGCCACCCCATCAAGGCAACGACCAACACCGTGTTCGTTAGCGTCCCTAGCGCCGCTGCCACCACACTGGCGACCGCGACGTGATGGAACCAGTGGTACAACCAGGCGAATACCCCGCCAGCGACCAAGCCCACCAACACTCGCGGCACCACAGAGACGATCGGATTCGTGAAAATGATGGGATCCAGTGGGCTCGTCGGCGCCGTCAACGCCCGGACGATCGTGAACACGCCCCACATCAAGCCGATGAACATGCCATACCAAGGCCCCAGCACAATTGCGGCAACGATCACCGTCACGTGGATAATCGTCAGGCTGGTGAAGCCTAGCGGAATGAAGCCCAGCATCGGCACCATCGTTTGCAAAATAATCAATGCGGTCAATAATGCGCGCAGCGTCAGCCGCACGGCTTTAGAGCGTCTGTACATTTTATAATCTCCCCTATCATGACAGTTGTGCGGCTATTATGGCACAAATCCGACGTGCTTGCACCACAATTTAATGCTTGACAAGCGGATTCATTCTAGCGTAAAGTGACGGTATTCTATTTCGGAGGTCAAAACACATGTTGGCAATGCATACTTACAACTTCAACTGTTGCTGTCGGACAGCGCGCCTTGAGCGATGTCCGGCCTGTTTGCATTGATTCTGTGTGACCTACATAGAGTCCAGTGCCCAGGTAAGGGACTGGACTGAGGCGCGCTAACCGATTTTTGGTTAACGCGCCTTTTTGTTTACCTTCAGCAAAGGAGACCCTCATGCTCATCCATCACATTCAAGAAACCATCGGCGACACCCCGCTCCTTGAGCTACCGATTCCCACCCCTAACGATGTCCACATCTACGCCAAGCTCGAGATGTTCAATCCCGGCGGCAGCATCAAAGACCGCCTCGGCGAATATCTACTGACAGATGGTGAGCGGCGCGGCTTGATCGGCAACCACACGACCATCATCGAACCCACCGCGGGCAACACCGGGATCGGCATCGCCCTCGCTGCACAGGCACGCCATCTTCCCACGATCCTGGTCGTACCGGAGCATTTTAGCCAAGAAAAACAGACGCTCATGCAAGCCCTCGGCGCCCGCATCATCAACACCCCGAGTGATGCAGGGATCAAAGGCGCGATTGCAGAGGCCAAACGGCTTGCTGCCAATATCTCTGACAGCTTCGTGCCAATGCAATTTGCCAATCCTGCCAACCCCGCGACTTACTATCATACACTCGGCCCGGAAATCACCCGTGACCTTCACGAACCGATCGCCGCTTTCGTCGCCGGTGCAGGCTCCGGTGGCACCTTCGCAGGCGTCGCGGCCTACCTCAAAAGCCAAGACGCCCGCACGCAGGCGATCGTCGTGGAACCGGAAGGGTCGATCTTGAACGGCGGCAAGCCCCATCCGCACCGCACTGAAGGCATTGGCGTCGAGTTCATCCCCCCGTTTTTCAATCACCTGACCATCGATCAGACCCTAACGATCGCCGACGAGGCCGCCTTCACCCAGGTCCAAACCCTCGCGTCCACCGCAGGTTTGTTCATCGGTAGCTCAAGCGGCGCTGCTGTTGCGGCAAGCCTGCAAGTCGCCACGACCTTATCCACCGGCAGCAACATCGTCACCATTTTCCCAGATAGCAGCGAGCGCTACTTAAGCGAGCATATCTACACCCCAGCCACATTCAAAGTCTTAGACTAAAAGGAGTCCATTATGAAAATTGCAACCCAACTGATCCACGGCGGTATCTCTGAAGACAAAGCCACCGGTGCAGTCTCGATGCCGATCTACATGGCTTCCACGTTCCATCAAACCCATATCGGCGAGGCCGAGTATGAATATTCGCGCACCGCCAATCCCACGCGTCAGGCCGTCGAAGCCTTAGTGGCAGACATCGAAGGCGGTAGCGCCGGCTTCGCCTTTGCCAGCGGCTCGGCAGCGATCATGACCGTCTTCTCGCTGTTCAATGCAGGCGATCACATCATCGTCGGTGACGATGTGTACGGTGGGACCTTCCGCCTGCTCAATCAGGTGCTCGCCCGCCTCGGCATCACCTTCACCGCCGTCGACACGCGTGACCTCCACGCGGTTGAGCAGGCGCTTCAACCCAACACTAAAGCGGTCTACCTCGAAACCCCGACCAACCCACTGTTGCGCGTCACCGATATTCAGGCGGTCGCCACACTCGCCAAGCAGCACGGCTTGTTGAGCATCATCGATAACACATTCGCCAGCCCGATCGTCCAACAGCCTTTGACCTTAGGCGTTGATATCGTGTTACACTCCGCATCGAAATATCTTGGCGGCCACTCCGACGTGATCGCAGGGGTCGTCGCCGTTAAAGACGCCGAATTGGCCGAACGAATCGGCTTTTTACAAAACGCCATTGGCGCCATCCTCGCACCTCAAGAGTCCTGGCTATTGCAGCGAGGGATCAAGACGCTGAAGCTCAGGATGCAGGCGCACCTCGCCAACACCGCCGCCTTGTTCCAATTCCTCAAGGCCCAACCGCAAGTCGCCCACATCTACTATCCCGGCGACCCCGACAACCCCGACTACGCGGTCGCCAAGAAGCAGATGAACGGGTTCGGGGCGATGCTGTCTTTCGAGCTTCAACCCGGGCTGTCGCCGAAGCGCTTCGTCGAGAATCTCAAGCTCGTCACGCTGGCTGAAAGTCTCGGCGCCTTGGAGTCGCTGATCGAAATCCCCGCGCTGATGACGCACGGCGCGATTCCCCGCGAGACTCGCCTACAAAACGGGATTAAAGACGAACTGATCCGCTTATCGGTTGGCGTTGAAGATATCGCCGACCTCGAAGCTGATCTGGCGGCGGGCTTCGCCGCGTTAGCATAATGTTGACCATCGGGGTGCTCGTGCTCATGCACGACAAACAAGCGACGATGACCGACTGGCGAGATGCCTTAGGAATCGGTGTCCACTTGCGCTTCTTCCATCCTAAAAGCCACCCGCTGCACACACCCAATCCCCAAATCCAACCTTTGAACCCGGTACAGGCCCTCGCTTGCGACGCCTTCATCATCACCGGCGCCCCGATCGACCGCCTTCCGTTCTCAGAGGTACACTATTACCCAGAGGTCAGCCAGCTCATCAAGCTGTTGGCTGCCGCGCAGATGCCTGTCCTTTATTCTTGCTGGGGGGCACTGGCCGCGTTGCACACGCTGTATGGCATCGTCAAGGTACAGCTACCGCACAAACTCTTCGGCGCCTTCCCCCACCAGAAGCTCGCCGCAACGCCGCTACTGGCCGACATCACCCCAGGTTTCATCGCTCCCCACGCCCGCTACACCGACATGGACGCGGTGACACTGGCCGAGAAGGTCACCCTTCTGGCGACGACGACCGCTGGCCACCCGATGCTGGCGGTCAGCCACGACACGCACCAAGTCTTCTTATTCGCGCATCTTGAGTATCGCCGTTGGGGCCTGTGGCAAGAGTACCAGCGCGAAAAATCGATGCCGCCGCAACCCGACGATCCGCTCGCCGGCTGGTCTTGGGAAACAACGCGGACCCATTTCTTCACCAACTGGCTGGCCCAACTCACCACAACCCGGCGAATCGCCCAATAAAAAAACTCTGAGTCGCCGTATGTACGGAACTCAGAGTTTTTTTACTAGCCACCCAAGTAAGCCTTTTGGACCTCTGGGTTGGCGAGGAGGGCTTGTCCAGTTCCGGACAGGCGAATCTCACCGCTTGCGACCACATAACCGCGGTTGGCGATTTCAAGTGCCTGCAAGGCATTCTGCTCAATCAACAGGACCGTGACGCCTTGTTGATTGATCGTTTTGATAATATCGAAAATCTTCTGAATATAGATCGGCGCCAGCCCCATGGACGGCTCGTCTAGCATCAAAAACTTCGGCCGGGCCATCAGTGCGCGCCCCATCGCCAACATCTGTTGTTCCCCACCGGAAAGCGTCGCGGCGTCTTGATTGCGCCGTTCTTTCAACACCGGGAACTGATCGAAGACGTTGGCCAAAACATCGGCTTGCTCATTGCGCGGCACCAGGTAGGCCCCCATCTTCAGGTTCTCCATCGTCGACAGCCCGGCAAAGATCCGCCGGCCTTCTGGAACTTGGGCGATACCGGCCCCAACAATGTGGGAGGCCGACAGCTTCGTGATGTCGCGATCATTATACGTGATCGTCCCAGCGACCGCCTTGAGCATCCCAGACAGCGTCTTGACGATCGTCGATTTACCGGCTCCGTTGGCTCCGATCAACGTGACGATTTCGCCATCTTGAACGTTGAAGTCAACGCCTCGCACCGCCTGAATCGCCCCGTAATTGACCTTTAAGCCAGTGACATTAAGCATGGACGCCACCTCCTAAATAAGCACTAATGACAGCGTCATTATGTTGGATCTCGGTCGGGGTGCCTTCAGCGATCAGCTTGCCGTGCTCTAACACATAGATCCGCTCGGCCAGATTCATGACCAGCGACATATCATGCTCGATCAACACGACGGTCAAGCCGAATTCGGTTTTCAGGCGCCGAATCAGCTTTGCCAGATCCGCGGTTTCTTCGGGATTCATCCCCGCGGCAGGTTCATCAAGAAAGATCAGCTTAGGATCAGTCGCCACAGCCCGCGCGATTTCCACGCGCCGTTGCGTCCCGTAAGGCAGGTTTGCCGTGATCACGTCGCTCACATCACTCAAGTCCAGTTTGGCCAAGATCTCATCGGTCCAGGCGTTGACCATCGCCTCTTTCTTGGTGAATGCCGGCAGGCGGAAAATGCTGGCAACAAAGTTTTCCTTGTAGCGATGCGTCATCGCCGCCTGCAAATTCTCCCGCACAGACAACTGGTGGAACAACCGGATATTCTGGAAAGTCCGGGCGATGCCCATCTTAGCGACTTGATACGGCCGCTTCTTATCCAGAGAGATCATGTCGGCGCCATCGCGAAACGCGACGGTGCCTTCGGTGGCCGGTGAAACCCCGGTCAAGGCGTTAAACAGCGTCGTCTTCCCGGCCCCGTTCGGCCCGATGAGCGCCACGAGTTCGCCAACATCAACATGTAAACTCACATCTTCGACCGCGCGTAAACCGCCGAAAATTTTGGACACGTGGTCCACTTTTAAAAGCGTGGTCATGCGGCATCCTCCTTTTTATGACGATTCAAGATCCGGCCAAACGAGAATTCATAGCGGCCGAGCAGCCCAGATGGCTTGAAGACCATGATGACCACCAGGGCCACCGCGTAAATCACCATCCGTAACGTCCCGAAGCTCTGCAAAACCGTGTCCAAAACTCCTAAGACGATCGCCGCCAGGAAGGTCCCGGTCATCGACCCGACCCCACCAAGCACAACGATGATCAACAAGGCGATCGAATTCATGATCCCAAAATCGCTTGGCGCGATGGTCTGAATATAGCTGGCATGCAACGAGCCCCCGATCGCAGCGGTCGCAGCGCCTAAGACGAAGGCGGCCAGCTTCCACTTGGTCGGGTTAACCCCAACGGCTTCTGCCGCGATCTCATCATCACGAATTGCCTGAATCGCGCGCCCTGCGCGCGAATGCGCGAAGTTAACGATCACGATCGTCGTCGCACAAACCAAGACATAGACGACAGGCCAAGTCGCAAACTGCGGAATGTTGAACAAACCAGCTGCCCCGTTCGTGATCTTCATGTTGTTGATGACCACCCGGATGATTTCGGCCGCGCCCATCGTTGCAATCGCCAGGTAGTCCCCTGACAGCCGCAGGGTTGGTACCCCCACGATGATCGCCGCGATGATCGCGATCACGATGCCGATGATGATCGAGCCGATGAAACCGCCGACCGTCGGCACCGTTTGGAGAATGATTCCTGTCGCGTATGCCCCGATCGCCATGAAGCCGGCATGGCCTAGCGAGAACTGCCCGGAAAAGCCAATGATCAGATTCAGCCCTGTGGCCAAAATGATGTTGATGCCGATCGTGACTAACATATTTTCGATGAAGCTATCGATCACACCGACATAAACGAGGAGGTTGATGGCCACGAAGCCGATGATCATGACAAGCAACCATAAGCTGTTTGCTTGAAGTTTCTTTTTGGTCATGTGCTCACACCTTCTCCTTCACATTCTTGCCTAACAGCCCCGCCGGTAACACGATCAAGATAATGATCAAGACCACATATACCGCCGCGTCTTTATAAGCAGATAGCCCGACCGCTTGCACAGCCGTTTCCAAGATCCCAATCAAGAAGCCCCCGATCGCGGCCCCTGGAACGGAACCGATCCCGCCGACAACGGCGGCGACGAACGCCTTGATCCCGGGCACCATCCCCATCAGCGGGTCGATCGAGTTGTAATACAACCCGATCAACACGCCGGCAGCCCCTGCCAGTGCAGAGCCTAAACCAAAGGTGAAGGAAATGACGTGGTCTGGATTGATTCCGACCAACGCAGCCGCTTCTTGATCGACCGCAACGGCCCGCATCGCGGTGCCCATCTTGGTCTTTTGAATAATCAACTGCAACGCCACCATCAGGATGATCGCGGTCACCAGAATCAGGAGCTGAATGTTAGAAACCGTGACTCCAAAGACGGTGAAATTGTGTTGGTGAATCGTCTGCGGGAAGTTCCGGGTGTTCGCGCCGAAAAGGTACGACATCCCATTTTCCAAGAAATACGATACCCCGATGGCGGTAATCAGCGCGGTGATCCGCGGCGAGTTACGCAGCGGCCGATAAGCGAGATACTCGATCAGCATCCCGGCCAAGGCCGTCACGATCATCGCCGATACCAGTGCGACGATGAAGTCGACGTGATAGCGATTGATCACGAAGTAGCCCCAAAAGGCCCCTAACATGTAAATATCGCCGTGTGCGAAGTTGATCAGCTTAATGATCCCATAAACCATCGTGTATCCCAATGCCAACAGCGCGTAGATACTCCCAAGAGATAAGCCGTTGATCAGTTGTTGCATGACAGTATGCAAGAGATCGCCTCCTTTTTCCAATATAAGTGCAATAGCAGGCGTCAGTGAGCGCCTGCTATTGTCCAGCTTTACTTAATGACTGTGGCGGACACAGCCTTACCATTAACCAGTTTTTCGACTGAGATCGTCTTTTCTGGGTTGTGCTTAGAATCGATGGTCATCGTCCCGGTAACGCCCTTGAGGTTCTTGACCTTGCCTAACGCCTTGGCGATATCAACAGAGTTGGTCGACTTCGCGTCAACGATCGCTTGCTTCAGCAGGTAAACAGAGTCATAACCCAATGCGTTGAACGCTGATGCGGTCGTGTGATACTTCGCCTTGTAAGCGTCCATGAAGTCCGCAACGGTCTTATCGGTCTTCGCAGACAACGTGGAGAACGGCGTGGTGTAGTAAACGTTCGTCACGTTCTTAGCGCCGGCGATCTTGGTGAGGCTTGGATCCATCATGCCGTCACCACCGACGATCGGGGTGTTGATGCCCATACCGCGTGCTTGCTTGATGATCAAGCCGATTTCGGTGTAGTAACCAGGAATGTACAAGGCATCAAAGCCCTTGTTCTTCAGGGAGGTCAGCACGGCGTTGAAGTCTTTATCACCAGACTGGAAGTACTGGGTCGCAACAATCTTGCCCTTGTATTCCTTCTTGAAGGCAGCGGCTAAGCCCTTGCCGTAGTCGTTAGAGTTATCGGCGAGAACCGCAACCTTCTTGGCCTTCAGATCTTGGTCAACGAAGTGTGCCGCTTGGGTGCCTTGGAAATCATCGGTGAACGCGGTCCGGAAGGCGTATGGTTGCACCTTGCCGCTCTTTTGCAACGTGTAATCCGCAGCCGTCGCAGAAGGTGAGATCTGGGCGACGCTCGCTTTCGTGGCGTTGGACAAAGCCGCAGTTGCTGCGTTGGTCGTTGCAGGCCCAATCAAGGCAGAAACCTTCTGCTTGCTGGTCAACGATGCGGCGATAGAAGCCGCCGTTGAGGTCGCCGTCTTATTGTCTTGAGTCGTGGTCTTGAGCTTGTAGGTCTTCTTGCCAACCTTGACGCCACCGTCTTTGTTGATCTTAGAAACCGCCAAGTTGATCCCGTTGTTGACCTGCTCACCATAACCGCCACCAACACCAGACAATTCGATGTTGACCCCGACGTTAATGGTCGAGCCAGAGGCAGAATTACCTTTGTTGGCTGCCTTGGCACTGCACCCTGCCATGACCCCGAATGCGGCGATGGTCAACCCAAGGCCGGCAACACGTTTGAACATTGACTTCTTCATTAATAATCCCTCTTTCTTCGTTTCCCCTCAAAACACGGGTCGGAGCTGACCCAGATGCTCATCGGCCACGACCACCAGTTGACTGAATAAGCCCACCGATGTCCTGTACTGATCGAATGTTTTAATGATAATGGGAGAATTATTAAAAGTCAATGAAAATTACACATTTTGTTTTATAATCTTTTGCGGTGATTAGCTGATATACCAGGAATCGCGGCGTAGTTGCGTTCCAACGGTATTCTCATCTAACCATTCGAATCGGCTTAATTATTTCACCGCAGTCGCGCTGGTGACCTTACCGTTGGTGAGCTGTTCAACGACGATCGGCTTCTCTGGGTCGTGGTGCTTATCCACACTCGTCGTCCCGGTTACCGCTGGCATGTCCTTGATCTTGGCCAGGGCGGTCGCCACCTTCACAGAGTTGGTCGACTTCGCATCTTCGATCGCCTGCTTGATCATCAGGACAGAATCATAAGCCAGAGCGGAGAAGGTTGGCGCATCGGTGCCATATTCCTTCTTGAAGTCAGCCATGAATTGCTTGGCAACCTTGTTAGTCGCACCAGACATGGTCGAGAATGGGGTCGTGTAATAGATCTTGTTGGCGTTGTTGTTGCCGGCGATCTTGGCCAGCTTCGGATCCGCCATCCCATCGGAACCGATGATTGGCGCGGTGATGCCTGCCTGGCGCGCCTGCTTGATGATCAGCCCCACTTCAGAATAATAGCCTGGGACATAGATTGCATCGACCTTCTTGGACTTGATGCTGGTGAGCAGCGCGTTGAAGTCCTTATCACCTTCGGAGAAAGATTGGGTCGAAACGACTTTACCGCTGAAGGTGTTCTTGAACGCCTTGGCCAGCCCTGTGCCGTAATCAGACGAGTTGTCTTGCAGGACTGCGACGTTCTTGGCCTTCAGTGTCTTGTTAGCAAAGTGCGCGGCGGTCTTCCCTTGCAGGTCGTTGTTGAAGCAGGCACGGAAGACGTAGGTTTGTACCTTACCGTTCTTTTGCAGTGTGTAATCTGGATCCGTTGCCGATGGCGAAACAGATGGCACATACGCCTTGGTGATGTTCGGAATCGCCGCGGTCCCGTCATTGGTCGTCGCCGGCCCAACGATCGCAGTCACCTTATCCTTAGTCGCCAGCTGAGCGGCGACAGAAGCGGAACCGGACGTGGTCGATTTATTATCTTGAACCACCGTTTGGATCTTCATCTTCTTGTTGCCGACCTTGATCCCGCCGGCCGCATTGATCTTCTTGACTGCAAGCTCGAAGCCTTGCTTTTGTTGTTCCCCATAGCCGGCAGCCGCGCCAGACAGCTCCATGTTGAGCCCGATCTTCACCTTATCGCCTGAGGCAGTGTTGCCTTTAGCCGTCGAATTCTTGGCGGTACAGCCTGCCATTGCCATCACTGCGGCGACCGTTGCTGCGGCGCCGATAAACTTCGTCATCGTCTTTTTCATGATGTTTTCCCCTTTTTGGTTGATTAGCTCTTCGGGTAACCGCGCGCGCCACGGTCACTCTGTCATTAAAAAAATGGCCTCATCCCTAACGGATGAGGCCAACCACCTGGTTACGTGATGAGCCCCATCGTCAAAGCAAATCAGAGGGCTCAATGTTCAATCAGCAAGCGCTGCTTGAAATCGGGTCCTCTACTTCAACAACAAGGCCAAATCTTGACGAGTGGATACACTCAGTACGTTAGCTTGTTTCATGATGTATCCCTCCTTCAAGATTAATGATTAATTAGAATTTACTTCACTCTCTCGTAATTGTCAACCGAAAATCCCGAATTGATTTAATTTCTTCCTAATTCCGCCTTTTATCACCCAATCTCCAACGCGATGGTATACTGATTTCATTGTGATTTGGAGGAATAGAATGTGAAACGAACAACCAACCGGGCCGCGGCCTTTCGCGCCGCCTGCGGCACAACCATGTGGGGCGTTGGCGGCGTCCTCTCAAACATCATCTTCAACACGAGTCACGCCACCCCTGCCTGGCTGGTGAGCATGCGCTTGACCTGGGCTGGAATCGCGATGCTCATCTTTGCCTTAGCCACCCACCAACCGCTAATGCGGGTCTGGCACGATCGTCATAACGCGATTCGCCTGTTGCTGTTCGGCCTCTTGGGCGTCGCACTGGCCCAATTCACCTATTTGTTGGCGATCTACTATGGCAACGCGGCCTTGGCGACGATTATGTTGTCGCTGGTGCCAGCCATGATCACGATCGTCACTTGCCTGAACACCCGCACATGGCCACGTTTAATTGACACGATCGCGATCGGAATCGCGTTACTCGGGGTCTTCTTACTCGTCACCGATGGCAACCCCACCAAACTGCACGTCGCGCCAATCGCGGTGCTTTGGGGCGTGCTTGCCGCGGTGACCGGGGCCTGTTACACCATGCTACCTCGGCGCATCTTGAAAACCGAGCCGCCGCTGGTGGTCGTCGGCTGGGGATTGATCATCGGCAGCGTCTTGATGAACGGCATGGCCCCGGTCTGGCAGATCCCGGCTGGCTTGACCCCTTGGACCTGGGCAGCGACCCTCTTCATCGTCTTCGGGGCCACCTTCTTGGCATACATTCTCTATGTCGCCAGTCTCAAGACGCTACGCCCTGCGATTGCCTCGATGATTGGCAATCTCGAGCCGCTGACGGCCACCGTCCTCTCGATTTTTTTCTTGGCACTAGGGTTTCACGCCTTGCAATTCACCGGCATCGTGTTGGTGCTTGGCGGGGTCTTCATGATGAGCTGGATTCCTAAGAAGAAGCGCGTGTAATCAAAAAGCGTGTGACCGCGGTCACACGCTTTTTTTGCAGTACCGCCACAAGGACGGTAAGGGTATCTCGGCTCCACAACCTGTGCCCACTGGCCCCGAAATCCGTCGGGTGGTAAATCATGCCTGCCAGCTGCGCTTTCACCCTTAAAATGGGTTACTCGACTCATCGCATAGCTTAATCATATCACGACTTAGGCTTATCGCCAACCGGTCGGCGATAAGTCTGCTCGGCAAGTAGCTGCGCCAGCATGAAGCCGACCGCAATGGCTCCGGCCACCATCATCACCCTGACCGTCAACCGCGATGCCTTGTCGATCTGTCCGAGCACCAAGGCACGCACCGCCTGATAGGCCGTCGCTCCAGGCACTAGTGGTACCAGACCCGGGATGTTGAAAATGATCACCGGCATCTTTTTGACCCGTGAAAAGATCATGCCGCACAAGCCGATCGCAAACGCCCCGCATAAATTCGCCAGCATGCGCCCCACGGTGAAATCATAGGTCAACACCCAATAAACCAACCACCCGACTGCGCCGGCCCAGCCAGCAAGGTTCAATGCCCGCCTAGGCACGTTGATGATGATGGCAAAAGCGACGGTCGACAGGTAACTAAAACTCAGCTGCACTAAGAACTGGACCCAATAAGGCAATGCCGTACCTCCTAGAAGAATCTAAAGATCAACGCGATGCCCACGCCGATGGCAGCCGCACTCAACAAAGCCTCCATCCCCCGCGCCATGCCGGACAACAGATGCCCCGCCAGCATATCGCGGATCGAATTGGTGATCGCCACGCCTGGAACTAGCGGCATTACCGCTCCGATGATCACATTATCGAGGTTATGCCCGATGCCGGCGCGGACGCCGAGCCAGGCGCTCACCCCCACGACGAACGCCCCAAGAAGCTCGGAGATGAAGCGGACCTGAGTCAGCCGGCCGATCCTGGCATAGACGAAGTAGCCCAAGGCCCCAGCAATCGCCGCAAGCGGCATATCGAACCAATCGTAGGCCTGCGCGAACACCACCATCAGCATCATGCTGCAGACCGCTGCGGCTAACACCTCCAGCCAGAAGGGGAAAAACGGCGTATCTTCGTCGAGACGATGCAAGGCCCGATGAAGCTGATTCAATGTGATGGTGTGTGCGGCAAACTCACGCGACAGCTGATTGACCTGGGTCACCTTCTCCATATCGATGGAGCGCTTGTTGATGGGACTCAGCTTCATCAGCGGTGAGTCTTCCAACCCGATGAAGATCCCGGTTGGGGTAGTAAAGACGAGGGCATTTTTCACCCCACCGTTTTGGGCAATGCGGCGCATCGTATCATCGACGCGATACATCTCGCTACCGCCTTCGATCATGATCCGGCCAGCAAGCAGACATGTCTCTAACAGTTCATTACGCATGGTGGGTGGCTCCGGCGATACTTTGTTGCAAGTGTGCTTTTAACACCGCTTTGGGGTAAGCACCGACGATCTTCTCATAGGGCCGCCCGTCTTGATACACGACCAAGGCAGGGATACTCTGAATGCCGAACTGCTGTGCGACTTGGTTGTCCTCATCGATGTTCATGGTCACCACCCGCATCGGTAGCTCCGTCTCAAGGGTCGCCATCAACGGCCCCATCACCTTACACGGGCCACACCAAGGCGCCCATAATTCGAGCACAGTGGTTCCTGTTGCCGTTGCTTGTGCTAGTGTTGCTCTCGTCACTGCCATCGTCATGATCATTCACCTCGAACTTGATTGTAGCATGTCCCCATCTTCACACCAATGCCTTCTCATCAACCTTTTATGCGCAAAAAAAGACCAGTCAACGACTGGTCTTTCATTCAGCGTGGCGACTTCCTACCCTCGCAGGCAGTTACCCACCAACTACTCTCGGCGTAGAGAAGCTTAACTTCTGTGTTCGGCATGGGAACAGGTGTATCCTTCTCGCCATCGCCACCACACTGTGTATTTAACTGAAGGCTTGCACCCTCAAAACTGGACATCATTGTTTATTTTTGCCGTGAACCGTATTTGCTCACTAGCGCTTACGCGCTTTGGTTAAGTCCTCGACCGATTAGTACTGGTCCGCTCCATACATCGCTGCACTTCCACTTCCAGCCTATCTACCAGATCATCTCTCTGGGGTCTTACTTCCATATAGGAATGGGAAATCTCATCTCGAGGGGGGCTTCACACTTAGATGCTTTCAGCGTTTATCCCTTCCGTTCATAGCTAC
>CAKQZO010000030.1 GCA_934293835.1 uncultured Lacticaseibacillus sp.
TTGAAGTCGCATTATGACGAGACGAAATACGATCCCTTGGGCGGGGGCAGCCAGCACGATAAGCTGACTTACCGGGCGATCAGCCTGTCGCGGACGGCGAACTCGCATATCCTGCAGATGCGCCCCGATAGCTTGAAAGGCGTCCAGTGGGTCAGCTTCGGGGTGCCGACGTTCTGCCCGCATGTCCCGATGTTCACTAACGCCGATGATATCGACGAGACCTATGCCTATGTGCCCGAGAAGTTCGATCTCAAGTCGGCTTACTGGTTGTATGAGGCCTTGGCGATGGTGGTCGAAAGCCATTACGCCGACTTCATTCAAGCTGACCTCGACTACCAAAAGGCGCTTGGCGAATGGGCGCGGCGGAAGCTGGCGACGGTCGCCCAAGCGGCCGGTGAGTTGCAAGGTGCGGCCTTGACGGCGTATCTGACGACGCAAAATCATGAGATCATCGCCCACTATAACCAAGTTACGCGCGACTTCTTGTTTGAGCTGATCGCGCAAGGCACCGAGTTATCGGCGCTCACCTTCAAGATGGATCCGAATCTCTAAACTGACCGGCCTGCACATCCCTGAATCGTGGTGTGCAGGCCGGTTTTGTGGTGCATGGCGCTCGACTACGCAGGGTAATCGTGTTACCGTGTAACTATTAAAATAGATGGAGATTAGCCATGCCAGAAGTACGGTTTCACAGTGTTTTTGATATTATCGGCCCCGTGATGGTCGGCCCCAGTTCATCGCACACCGCAGGCGCGGCGCGCATCGGCCGCGTGGTGCGGGAGATTTTCGGCGAGGCCCCGACGCGCATCGATGTGTATTTGTATGAATCTTTTGCCAAGACCTACCGTGGCCACGGCACCGACGTTGCGATCGTCGGCGGGTTGTTGGGAATGGCGCCTGATGATGCCCGGCTGCCGGATTCGTTGAAGATCGCCCACGAGCAAGGCATCAAGGTCACCTTCGTGCCGAAGTCGGATAAGGTCGATCATCCCAACTCGGCGCGCATCGTCTTGCAGCGCGGGGACCATAAGCTGACCGTTCTCGGCGAGTCGATCGGCGGAGGCAACATCCGCATTACCGAGCTAAACGGCTTTAAGATCTCGTTGTCGATGGGCACGCCGACCTACATCACGATTCATGACGATGTGCCGGGGATGATCGCGGCGGTGACCCAGATCTTCTCGGAAGCGACGATCAATATCGGCACGATGACCGTCACTCGCGAGGCCAAAGGCGAGCGCGCCATCATGTTGATCGAAGTCGATGCTTACGAGCCGGCGATCTTGGCGAAGTTGCGGGAGTTGCCGCACATGGTCAATGTGACCTTCTTCGAATAGCGAGGTAGAGAAGATGTTTTATACAATCAATGAATTAGTCGAACAAGCGCATGCCTACCCTTCCGTTGCCGAGTTGATGATCGCGACAGAGTTGGAGAATACCACCCGCACGCGCCAACAGATTCGGGAGCTGATGGCCCGCAACCTCGAGATCATGACGCAATCCGTCAAAGAAGGCATCGCTGGCGTCAAGTCCGTCACTGGCCTGACCGGTGGTGAGGCCAAGAAGATGGATGCCTACATTCAAGCGGATGATTTTTTGTCCGGGCGGCCGATTCTTGAAGCTGTGCGCAACGCGGTGGCGGTGAATGAGGTCAACGCCAAGATGGGGTTGATCTGCGCGACGCCGACGGCTGGGTCCGCCGGGGTCTTGGCCGGCGTGCTGACGGCGGTCAAGGGCCGCTTGCACCTTGACTTAGACCAGCAGATCGACTTCTTGTTCACGGCTGGGGCGTTCGGGCTAGTCATCGCCAACAACGCTGGGATCGCCGGGGCAGAAGGCGGCTGTCAAGAAGAGGTGGGCTCGGCTGCGGCGATGGCCGCCGCGGCCTTGGTCTTGGCCAAAGGCGGCACGGTCGAACAGGCCAGCGCAGCCGTTGCCATCACGCTTCAGAACATGATGGGGCTGGTTTGTGATCCGGTGGCCGGCTTAGTCGAGGTGCCTTGCGTCAAGCGTAACGCCTTAGGGGCGAGTCAGGCGATGATCTCAGCAGATATGGCGCTGGCCGGAATGCAATCGGTCATTCCGACTGACGAGGTGATCGAGGCCGTGCGGCGCGTGGGCGTGCAACTGCCAAGCAACTTGCGCGAAACCGGTGAAGGTGGGTTGGCCGCGACGCCGACGGCAGTACGCCTCAAGCAACAGATTTTCGGTTAACCCCGGGATATTTTGCATTCTAGTATAGCCCGGCAGACAACTATGTTATACTTAATGTGAATTTGATGAGGAGTCGTGAAGTATGGGTGAAGAAGACAACGATCGGATCTTGATCTTGGACGTGTTGGGCCGGATTAATAAACAATTAAACATTCATTCCAGCTCGTTGTTGTTTCTTGAATTTGGATTTACGCAAGCTGAAATCGACGAGCTTAACCAGTTCATGATGACCCAGATGATCGCCGATCATACGGTTACGACCAAGGCGCTGGGACGCGTCGTCGAAGCCACTAAGCCGGAACTCGGCGGCGAACAGTCGCAAGCCTTCGCGGTGCGCTTGATGCGCGCTTGGGTCGAAGAAGGCATGTTCAAAGGCGTGATGGATTAAAGTGCGTAGCCAAGTGGATAAGTTGCATGCGCAACGCTGAGGCTAAAACTAGCCCCCTGTAAAGCCTGATGTCAGGTCTTCGCAGGGGGCTAGTTTTAGGTTTTAAGGCGTGAATCGGAACGTAAGATTAGACTACAAGCCAACTGGGTGGCATGTTCCCAGTCCTAGTTTACGCCAGCAGCGGGACGATGATCGTCATCCACAGCCACGACAGGGGCATGACGAGCACCATGGCCGGAATCATGTCTGCTGTCGGGAACATCTTGACTTGCACCATGCGGAAGCCAGTTGCAAGCATCAAGATGCCGCCTGCGGCCTTGAAGTCCAAGACCATGTTTGGGGTCGTCAACGGATAGATGGCCCCGGCAGCAAGGAACAACAGGAAGAAAATGATGAATTGCGGAATCGCGATCAGTGCGACCACGTAACCGAGATTGGCGGCGAAGATGGCCGCGGTGAAAAAGTCCAGAATTGACTTGGAAATCAAGATCGACGTATCACCATTCATCCCTTCGGTCAAGGCGCCGTAAATGCCGGTTCCCGATGCGCAGAAAAGGACGATCACGGTGACCAGAGTCGCGTCGAATTCTTTTTCGCTCATGCCTGAGCTGGTGTTGGGAATAAATTTGACGATGAATGTCTGCATCGCTTTAGCACCGCGGTTGATCCAATCACCGAGATGGATCAAGAGCCCTAAGGCGGTGCCCAAGATAATGGCAAAAATAACGGCGGACATGTTTTTCATCGGGGCGATAGAGAATATGCCCATGGTCATCGAACAAGCGCCGAATACCATGTTCAGTCCCGCCTTGAAAGCGGCGGACATGTGCTTGCCGCCTAAAGCGCCAAAGACACCGCCCAGTAAGACGGATAACGCGTTAATTGTAATGCCGATTGGCATGAAAATGGCCTCCTGAAGTCTCGCATTGCCTCGAGACTATTTTTCTGAAAAATCAATGTTTAGTTTAGCCGGAGAGGTGATGCGAAAACAATTCGCGTCCTGTGGTAAACTATTCCAAAAGCGAATGCTGTTATGGAGGAAAATATGGACACGCATAAATTGGCTAGTTTTGTTGATCTTGCCCAGACGCTCAACTACACCGAAACCGCGGCGCGGCGCTTCACGACCCAGGCGACGATCTCCAAGCAGATCAAGTCTTTGGAGCAGGCACTGAACGTCAAGCTCGTTGACCGCACGCACCGCGCGATCACGCTGACACCGGCGGGGCAGCTGGTGTTGCCTTACGCGCAGCAAATCGTCGCGGCGACCCACCGCATGGAGGCAGCTGTTCAGGCCCAAAGCGTTCAGGCCCAAAAGCAGCTGGTGGTGCGGACGATTCCTTCGATCGGACAGTATCGCGCCTTCAACCTGCTCGCCGCCTTCAGCAAGCAGCATCCCGAAATCGACATGCAGTTCACGGAAGCGGAAACCGCGACCCTGATTCCGGCGCTTGATGACGAGTCGGCGGATGTCATCTTCACGCGCCTGTTTCAGACACCGGCCAAAAAGTATGCCATCTTAGCAGAAGAAACGGATCATTTTGTCGCCTTGTTCCCGGCGACACATCCGTTGGCTAAGGCCCAAACGGTGACGATCGCCGATCTGGCCGATGAATCCTTGTTGCTGTTGAGCAACGCGACCGGCCTTTACGCGCCTGTGCGGCGCTTGATGGCAGAGGCAGGGGTCTATCCGCAGATCAGCTACACCGGCCAGCGCATCGATCTGGTCGCCGGCATGGTCAATCGTGGCATGGGTGTGGCCATCATGATGGCGCAGTCTGTGCCGTTGGCGGCATTCCCTGACGTTGTGGCCGTGCCGATCACGCCGGTAATCAATAGCCGGCTGGCCTTCATGAAGTTGGCCGCACACCGTACACCTGCCACGGATATGTTTTGGCGATTTGTTGCGGCACAAGCGTGATAGTCGCATTTGGAATAGGTCGTAGGGATTTCTGAATGGTTTCGGCCAGCGTGACGACGCATAATAAAGACATCAACAAATATGCCATCACGGAGGTCAACAAACATGTCAGAACAACCATACGATCTACGGCGCGGCTTAGCCGAAATCCAAAACATTCCCGGCCAATATCACGAAACCGATAAACTGATCGATCCAGATGCCGATTTGGCAGGGGTCTATCGTTATATCGGCGCAGGCGGCACGGTGAAGCGTCCGACCCAAGAAGGGCCGACGATGATGTTTAATCAGGTCAAAGGCTTCCCGAACTCCCGCGTCTTGATCGGCTTGCAGGCCTCGCGTCAACGGGTTGCCGACATCTTGCACAAAGACGTCAAGCACCTCGGTCAGGCCTTGAACGAAGCGGTGATGCATCCGGTTGCGCCAGTCGAGGTCAGTCGCGAAGCCGCGCCAGCCCAAGAGGTGGTCCACCTGGCCTCAGAGGCAGGGTTTGATATTCGAAAGTTACTCGCCGCGCCGACCAACACGCCAGACGATGCCGGCCCGTATATCACTATGGGGGTGGTCTACGGCCATTCGGTTGACGGCCAGGAATCTGACGTGACGATCCACCGGATGGTCTTGGAAGACAAAGACACTATCGGCATGTATATCATGCCAGGCGGGCGGCACATAGGCGCGTTCTTGAAGGAATATGAAGCGATCAACCAGCCGATGCCGATCACAATTAATATCGGGCTCGACCCGGCGATCACAATCGGGGCGACGTTCGAGCCACCGACAACCCCACTGGGCTATAACGAGTTGCAAGTTGCCGGGGCGCTGCGTGAGCAGCCAGTGCAGATCGTGCAAGGCGTCGCGGTCGATGCCAAGGCGATCGCCCGATCTGAATGGGTGATCGAAGCCGAAATTCAGCCGAATACGAAGATGCAAGAAGACATCAACACGAACTCCGGATACGCGATGCCGGAGTTCCCGGGATACAACGGGACGGCGAATCCGGCGGTGAATGTCGTGAAAATCAAAGCGGTCACGCATCGGCAGGATAATCCAATCGTCCAAACAACGATCGGCCCGTCTGAAGAACACGTCTCGATGGCCGGGATTCCGACAGAGGCTTCGATCTTGAACTTGGTCGACCGCGCGATTCCAGGCAAAGTCACGAACGTGTATAACGCCCCTGCCGGTGGCGGCAAGCTGATGACGATCATGCAGATTCATAAGGATGACATTAACGATGAAGGCATCCAGCGCCAGGCGGCCTTGTTGGCCTTTTCCGCGTTCAAAGAGTTGAAAACCGTGATCTTGGTGGATGAAGACGTCGATATTTTCGACTGGAACGACGTGATGTGGACGATCAACACGCGCTTCCAGGCCGACCGCGATATCATGGTGCTGGAAGGCCTCAGGAATCACCCGCTCGATCCGTCTGAGTTACCCGAATACGATCCGGCCCGCATCCGCCAGCGTGGGATGTCGTCTAAGTTGGTCTTAGACGGCACGGTACCATATGACATGAAAGATAAGTTTGTGCGTGCGCCGTTCAAGGAAATGCCGAACTGGGAAGATTATTTGAAGTAGTTGAAAGGAAGACAGGATATGAAGCGAATCATTGTGGCGATATCAGGTGCCAGCGGCACGATCTACGGAATTCGACTCCTAGAGGCGCTCCACGCCAATCCTGAAGTTGAAGTCCACTTGGTGACGAGCCCTTGGGCCAAAGAGAATCTGGCGGTGGAAGCCACCGGCTACAATGAGGCGCAAGTCAACGCGTTGGCTGATGCGGTTTATGATCCGCGGAACATGGGCGCAACGATCGCCAGCGGCAGTTTCTTACATGATGGGATGGTGATCGTCCCGGCCAGCATGAAGACCGTCGCGGCGGTGGCTAGTGGGCTGGGTGATTCGCTGATCGGGCGGGCGGCTGACGTCACGCTCAAAGAGCGCCGACCGTTGATCATAGTGCCGCGCGAGACGCCTTTCAACCAGATTCATTTGGAAAACATGCTCAAGCTGGCGCGGATGGGCGTCGAGATCATTCCGCCGATTCCGGCCTTTTATCAGCGGCCGAAGACGATTGATGACCTGATTGCCCACACCACGATGAAGCTGTTAGATCATCTGCATCTAAGCCCTGATTCGGCTTCGCGGTGGCCGGGGTTGGCTACGGCCAAGCAGGCGGCGCGCCATGAATGATCAGGTGTTCACCGAGACTCAAGCGGGGTACGCGATGCGAGTGCGCCTGACGCGGCAGAGCCAAGACGTCTTGTTAGAACTGACCGGCGGGGATGTTCCCCACTTCGGGGTTGTCACGACCGTCGGCCAAGATGGGGTGCACACGCACGCGCTACCTAGCCGCCCCGGGCATGTCCATCAAGAAGGCGTCCTCACAGAACAGTTGGCCCAGGCCATCGCTTCCGTGTTGTCGGGCAATGCGATCATCGTTGCGGGCATGCATGTCAACACGATCACGCCGGCGCAGATGACCGCCGCAGTCGAGATGACGGCACGGTTTGGGCGACAGGTGCATGACTGGCTGCTGGCTCATCCGGTGACACCGGTCCCTGAATTTTTCGCCAAATAATCTGAAGTCAACAAGACAAGTGCGCGATTGTGCTTGTCCTGTTGGCTTTTTAACGTTAATATTTTAAATGTATGGACACAGATACGGGAGGCCAGTCATGACAATGCTACGTGAATTGTGGGATTTCATCCGCACTCATCGGCTTAAAAAGCGTTATCGTCGCGGTTTGTTGGCTGTTCTCGGCATCGTGCTCATCCTGATCGTCGGCGGGGTGTACGTCCATGCGTATGTTCGCCAGACGACCCAGGCGCCGGTCAAACCGCGCACGAATCAAATTCAGTCGCTGACCAAAGCCGAGCTGACCAAGCGGCAGCATGAACTTGGGACTTATTACGACCAGTTGGCGGCCACCGGCAAGGTTCAAGTCAGCTATGTGAGCTTGGCGCCTGAGCCGGGCTCGAAGGCGGCCAAGGCGCCACAAGCGTTCGATCATCGCAATCGGTGGACGATCAGCGCCGGCGCGACAACGAAGGTCCAGTCCGCCTCAACCTATAAGCTCTACATCGCTGCGTATGTCTTTCATCGGCTGGAGGCGGGCAAGCTCCCGTGGACGCTCACCGACAGGGCGAATTTTGATGCGATGATCGTCAACTCCGATAACGGCTACGCGCAGACGATCCTGACCCGCCACGGGAATGATACCGTCGATGCCTACATCAAGACCCTCGGCATTCAGCCGGTGTTCGCCGGTGATGCCGCAGAAACGACCGCAGCGGATCTGGTCAAGATCCTCAAGTTGCTCGATGCCGGCAAGGGGCCGTTCGCTGATGCCAAGTTGCGCGCCCGCCTGCTCAAAGACATGGGCAAGCAAGTTTATCGCAACGGGATTCCCGCTGGCGTCGCAAGCGTCGACAAGCACGCGACGGTGCAAGACAAGGTCGGCTTTTTAACCCAAACCAATAATGATGCTGGCATCGTCACTACCAAAGATGGCCACCGCTACATCCTGGTCATCATGACGACCGGTCATGAACAGCTAGATTTTTCTCAGATTAAGACGATTGCCGCACGCACACAACAGATCGTATACAGTGATTGAACACTGTGGGGGGTATCATGTTTATCTTTTTCATCGATCTTGGCCATGCCTTGATCATGCCGTTGCCGCCGCCAGCGATGGGGACGACGGTCGCAATCAACCGCGCGATAAGCGCATAAGGAGAATATACATGGAAGCAATTGATTTACGTGCAGGGATGACGTTCGAAAAAGACGGCAAACTGATCAAAGTTCTGGAATCTAACCACCACAAGCCTGGTAAGGGCAATACCTTGATGCAGCTGAAACTCTACGACGTGCGCGCAGGCTCCACGGTTCAAACCACCATGCGCCCGAGCGAAAAGTTGACCCCTGCAATCGTCGAAAAGAAGTCCGCCCAGTATCTGTATGAACAAGATGGCATGAGCTTCTTCATGGACACCGATACCTACGAACAATACGAATTGCCAGACGAGTCCATCGAGCACGAACGCCTGTACTTACTGGAAAACGCAATGGTCCAAATCGAATTCTATGGTTCCGAAGTCATCGGGATCACCTTGCCATCGACCGTCAACTTGAAGGTCACCGAGACGCAACCCAACATCAAGGGTGGTTCGGTGACCTCCGGGGGCAAGCCGGCCACGATGGAAACTGGCTTGGTCATCAACGTGCCTGAATTCATCCAAGCAGGTGAAGTCGTGCAGATCAACACCGCGACGGGGACCTACCAAAAACGCGCTTAATTAAATTTTTTAACGTCGGCGACCCATACCAATTGGCTGGGGCGCCGGCGTTTTTTCGTCTGATTATTGCACAACCCGCATGCAAAAGGCGGTGAAGGCGAGCCGCAGATGAGAGTAAAGTTAACAATTGGTATGGCCCAATCGCAACCGCTGATTGTTACTTAATGTCACAGGATACTTTGACTGTCGGCGCTTCGACGCGTAACCTAGAGATTGTTATCATATATTTACGAAATTGGTTTAGGTTTCGATGAAAGAAGTGGTCAGGATGAAAAGTTACATGCAACGAATGGGACGTTCGATTCAACTACCGATCTCGGTGTTGCCAGCGGCAGCACTCCTTGTGGGGGTCGGCCACTGGTTACCCGAAAACTGGGCGGTCGCACAGTTTCTCATGGCCGGCGGGAATGCCGTCTTAGGAATCTTGGCGTTATTATTTGCGCTCGGATTAGCCTTCGGGATGGCCAAGCACCAAGACGGCGCAGCAGCGATCGCGGGGCTGGTCGCGTATTCGGTGCCGGTTGCAGTGCTGGCGCCGGCCAGCGTTGCGACCTTAGAAGGCATCAAACAATCGGCGGTCGATCCGGCGTTTGGGGCCATTTCTGGCAACGTCTTTATCGGGATCATGGGCGGTTTGATCGCCGCGGCATTATACAACCGCTTCGCGAACACGAAGCTACCGATGGCGCTGTCGTTTTTCTCCGGGAAGCGGTGCGTGCCGATTCTCACCGCAGCCGTGATGTTGTTGGTCAGCCTACTGCTGTTATTCATCTGGCCGCCGGTTTACGGGGCCTTAGTGGCCTTTGGCAAGCTCATGGTCAACTTGGGGCCTGTCGGGGCGGGGCTGTACGGCTTCTTCAACCGCCTGCTGATCCCAACCGGGTTGCATCAGGCGCTGAATGCGGTGTTTGATTTCAACATTGCAGGGATCAACGATATCGGCAATTTCTGGGCGAACGCAGGGGTCAAAGGCATCACTGGCCGTTATCTGGCTGGCTTCTTCCCGGTGATGATGTTCGGTCTGCCAGCCGGGGCGCTCGCGATCTATCGCAACGCCAAGCCTGAGAAGAAGGCGCAAACCGGGTCGTTGATGCTCGCCGGGGCGGTCGCCTCGTTCTTCACCGGGGTGACCGAGCCACTCGAGTTCTCGTTCATGTTCGTGGCTTGGCCACTGTATGTCATTCACGCGGTGTTGATGGGCCTGAGCATGGCCTTTGCGGCATTCATGCACTGGACGGCCGGATTCACCTTTTCAGCTGGGCTCGTTGATTTCATCCTCAGTGCGCGGATGCCGATCGCCAACATGCCGTATATGTTATTGGTCCAAGGCGTTGTGATGGCGGTGATCTATTACTTCACATTTGATTTCGCCATCAAGAAGTTCGACCTGAAGACCCCTGGGCGAGAAGACGACGACGTGACCGCGGCAACGATCGACTCGGCTTCAGGGGATGATCGGTACGCCTTGGAGGCCAAGCGCATCTATCTGGCCTTAGGCGGATTCGAGAACTTGCGGGTCGTCGATAACTGCACCACGCGTCTGCGCCTGCAGCTTGCGGACACGGCGGCGATCGATGCGCCGGCGATCCGTGCCGCCGGCGCCGTTGCGGTCAACGCAATCGACAAGCAGAACCTGCAGATCGTGATCGGCACCGACGTCCAGTTCGTCGCCGATCCGCTGCATAACTTGGTTGAGGAGAAAACGCCGCTGGCCACGCTTGAAAAAACAACCGCAGCGGCAACTGAGGCCGCCCCGCAAGCAGCGACTGCGAAGCCTGCAGCCCACACCGCGACTGAATCGCTGTATAGTGCTGCTGCTGGCACTCTGATCGACTTGAGCGCGGTGGCTGACGACACCTTTGCGCAGAAGATGTTGGGTGATGGTTATGCCGTCGAGCCTGAATCCGGGGCGATCAGCGCGCCGGTCAGCGGGAAGATCAGCGCCATTTTCCCGACGAAACACGCGGTTGGCATCACGACCCCTGCCGGCTTAGAGATCTTGATCCATATCGGGATCGACACGGTGGCGCTAGAAGGCAAGCCGTTCACGACGCATGTTAGCGTCGGCGATACGGTTGCCCATGGTGACTTGCTTGTGGACGCTGACCTTGATGCCATCAAGCAGGCCGGCAAGGCGATCACGACGATGGTGATTATCACCAACATGGACCATGTGGCCAAGCTACATGAGCGCGTGGCGCCAGGCGCGATCAAGTCCGATGAGTTGGTCATGGCGGTCGATGCGATCACAGATTAATTTACGAAAAAGCCCGTTGCTAAGCGGCATCCTGAAGTCGGGTGTGCTTGGCAGCGGGCTTTTTTAATTGGCGGATTCAGCTCGTCAGGGCTAGGTCGATGGCGAGGGCGAAGGCGGCGATGGCAATGGCGAACTTGAGCGCACGGACAGGCAGATGCACGACGATCTTGGGGCCTAACCAGCTGCCGATCAAGAAGCCGATGCCCATGACGAGCGCCGCGTGCCAGGCAATCGTGGTGGTCAGCGCGTAGATCAGCATGGCCAAGGCGTTACCAGTGAAGCTGACGAAGTTTTTGATCGCGTTGGTGGTGGCGAACGGCAGGGTTTCGGTGACCGTGAGCAAGGCCAGGGTGATTACGCCGGCTGAAGCGCCGAAGTAGCCGATGTAGATCCCGACGAAGAACAAAGCCAGACTCCGCAGCCTGGATAGCGTCGGTGAGGCCGGTGAGCGTCGGGATGGTGAACCAGCGAATACAGCATCAGCCCGCCGGCCGCGGCGATCAAGAATGGCACGGCACGCTCGAAGCTGGACGCCGGGGCAATCAGCAGCAAGCTGCAGCCACAGGCCGACCCAAGCAGCGCGCAAATCGTGATCGTCGCGGTTTCGTGACGCGCGTCGCGTAGCTCCTTGGCCGAGCTGACCGTCGACCCGATACCGCTGAAAATCTGGGCGGTCGTGTTGGTGACGTTGGCCACCACCGGCGGCAGGCCGATGCTCAACAGCACGGGATACGATACCAATGAGGCCCTGCCGGCAATCGTGCTGAGTAGCCCACCGATGATGCCGGCACCAATCAGAGAGGCGTTAAGAATAAGTGATGACATGAAGCACCTCCGCGGAACAATCTTTAGTATACTAGTCTCTGGAGGCGATTAACGGCGAATCAAAATATTGAATCATATAGAGTTTGATACCACTTGGTGATCCTGTAGTAATTTGTGGAAGGCAGGATCGCAAGACATATGAAATGATGAACCCATGAGAAACCATTAGCGGTCCGATGATCTGGTAATGGTAAAAGTTTCTCTGTCTTGACAACTTATTTTCATCTCACTTGCGTAATTTATACGTAAAGGAGGTGATTAGATGCTTAGGACGCACAAACTGCGTTGTTACCCCAATGCCACGATGCGTCAAGTCTTGAAACAGGCTTGTGATTATCGCCGTTATTGTTTCAACCAAGCTCTAGCGACCTGGAATGCCATGTACGATGAATCCGTCATCTTAGAAGATAAAAGTTTGCGACCAAATGAGCGCAAAGTGCGCGATGAGTTAGTCGCCAACAAGGCCGACTGGCAGTTTGAGCGTTCAGCTCGTATCTTACAATTGGCGGTTCATGACTTGGGTCAGGCCTGGCAGAATTTCTTCAATTCGAAGATGTCTGACCATGATAAGCCTAGGTTCAAGTCACGGAAACGCAGTCGTCAGGTCTTTAAGACCGATCGCGCGACAGTCGTCAATGGCAAGCTTCGGTTGGACAAACCTTATGCTTATCTTGGTGTCTGGTATGGCATCCGGCTAGCCGAAACCCCACGCTGGGCAGGCACCATTCGACTAGCGACCATCACCGAGGAAGCCGATGGCTACTATGTGAGCCTGAGCATCGATGTCGAACAGCCCGAGCCATTGCCAGCTTCTGAGAAAGTCTGTGGAGTCGATGCCAATATCGGCAAATATGTTTATAACGACGGTGACGTAATGGCAACCTTGCCAGTCCTGTCTGCTAAGCTTATCGGCCTTTATGACCGTATCTCTTTGTATCAGCGGCAACTCGCACGCAAACGTCGGGCGAATCCAAATCACTTTTTGTCTAACCATTACCGCGCAACGAAAACCAAATTGCGGCGGGCTTACCAGAAAGTGTCGCGGATTCAAACCGATTTGTTGCAGAAGCTGACGACTCAACTCGTATTTGCCAACGACACCATCACCATCGAAGACTTGGATGCAAAGCACATGAAGATGAACAAACGGTTGGCGAAGAATCTTCATCGCTCGCTGTTTGGGCGATTCAAGGTGTTAATACAGGACAAGGCCAGTTGGTATGGCCGAACCTTGGTGTTGGTCGACCGCTTCTACCCGAGCACGCAGCGGTGTAGCCACTGTGGGCTGGTGAAGACGGGTTTGGATAAGCTGACGCTAGCAGGCAACCAGCACCATCACACGAACCATCACGAGTTTCATTGTTACGGCTGTGGTGCTCGCATAGAGCGTGACGAAAATGCCGTGTTCAATTTGATTCAATACGCTAAGGGGCAGGCTATGTCCTAAAGATTCAGGAGCTGGTCACTGTTGCCGCGGAATATTCACGGTAAGAATACCGGTGTTGACGGAATCAAGTAAAACCAGAATGGACAACTACGAAAGGAAATATATAAACCTTTACTAGTGTCATTGGACATTCTTCCACGTTTTATATAGCAGGCGATCGAATGACTGAGTTTTATTTTGTGCGGCATGGTGAGACGTTGGTGAATGCGCGCCACGCGTTCAATGGGGGCTTGGTGGATGAACCGCTGACCTCACGTGGCATTGCCGCGGCTAAGGCGGTGGGCAAGGCGTTAGCGCCAGTGGCCTTCGCCCAGATCGTGACTTCCAGCATGCCGCGGGCGGTCACGACGGCGAAGCTTGTCGCGGCGGCCAGTAGGTACCGCCCACCGCTCAGCTTGGCAGATGGCTTACGCGAGATGCGGCTGGGGCAGTGGGATGGCCACACGATCGCAGAGGTCAAGGCTTCCGAAGCGTTTGGGGTGTATTTCCACGATCCCGTGCGGTTTGATGCCGAGTATGCGGCGCGCTACGAGATCGAACCCTATCGCCACGCGTTGGCGCGCAGCCGCGCGGTGATCGCGGCGACATATGCCGCCCATCCCAGTGGCAAGGTCTTGATCGTCGCCCACGGGCTGATCTTCCAGCTGTTGTTGAACACGCTGCTCGGCGTGCCTTTCGCCGCACTTCGGGAACCGCCGATGCTACACAACGCGACCATCAGTGAATTAGAGACGCGAGACGGCGAACATTTTGTGAAGCGGCGGTGGGATTATCGCCCGCAAGATTAAAAAAACCTCACGATACACCTTGACGATTCTCATTAACGGGCGTATGGTTATCTCATTATCCAAGCAAGGAGTGTTGATGATGACGAACTTAACAACACAACTGAAGACATATTTTGGCGGCTATTACGGATAGCGGGCTTGGATCTTGGATGCAAGCCTGCGTGCGCGCATCCATGAGGCCGTCAGATTGACAATGACGATGACACCACATGGAATGAACTCCATGTGGCTTTTTATTTTCCGGGAAATAATTGGCCGGCCACATGGGATGATTCCAGTGGCCGGTTTTTAATTTGGAGGATTGATGATGAAAAAATTGATGTTAGGCTTGGCGGCTGCAGCGGCAGTCGTGTTGTTAGCGGCATGTGGCAAGAGCACCAAGAGTAGCAATCCGAGCACGATCAAGATCGGGATCTTGCAGCAGCTCGATCAACAAGCGCTCGATGACACGAAAAAAGGGATCACCGAAGAACTGAAGGCCAAGGGATACGGCAAGGCGAAGGTGAAGGTGCTCAACGCGCAAGGCGATCAGAG
>CAKQZO010000031.1 GCA_934293835.1 uncultured Lacticaseibacillus sp.
GATTAGTCCTCCATTCATAATATCCATTTTGAGTGTGCCCTTATTTTCAGCAAAATGCAATCGGGAATTATCCCTGTGCGTGCGCCGCCGCGATCCGAGCTTCGGTTTCTTCCACGAAGCGATCAAAAATATCATCGACTTCCTGTTCGGTGTCAACCGAGTTGACCGCATTCTTCGTCCGTGCAGAACGTGGAATCCCCTTCAGGTAATAGGCGGCCAACTGGCGGAATTCTGGCACCGCCACTTTTTCCCCCTTCAGTTCCACTAAGCGGTGCAACTGCAACTTGGCCGTTTCGACTTTGGCCCGTGGGGTCGGTTCAGGCACTAGCTTGCCCGTACGCAGATAAGCTTCGACCTGCGTCAAAAGCCAGGGGTTGCCGAGGACGCCGCGGCCGATCATGACTGCATCGGCGCCGACTTCGGTCAGCATCCGCTTGGCGTCTTGCGGCGTGCGCACATCCCCATTCCCCATGAACGGAATCGTCAGTTCATGGGCCACTTGCTTGAGGATCTCCCAATCAGCGTGGCCGGAATAGCCTTGTTGCCGCGTCCGCCCGTGCATTGCGAGTGCCGACGCCCCAGCACGCTGCGCGGCCAAAGCGTTCTCGATGGCGTAAACATGGTCTTCATCCCAGCCCGTCCGCATCTTGACTGTGACCGGCTTGTCCACCGCGTCAACGACGGCTGCAACCATCTCGTAAACCTTGTTCGGATCGAGGAGCCAGTGGGCCCCTGCGTCAGTCTTCGTCACCTTAGGCACCGGGCAGCCCATGTTGATGTCGATGATGTCGGCCGCTGTGTTTTCGGCAACGAACTTCGCCGCATTCACCAGCGTCTCTTTCGTCCCACCAAAAATTTGGATCGATACGGGATGCTCACGCGGATCGACGAACATCATCTTCAGCGTCTTCTTGTTCCCGTACATGATGCCGCGATCTGAGATCATCTCACAGACGACCAAGCCTGCGCCGAATTCCTTGGCGGTCACCCGGAAGCTGGCATTGGTGATGCCTGCCATCGGGGCGACGACGATCCGGTTGGGGATGGTGATGTTACCGATTTGCCATTCTTCTGCTGTCGTCACTAGTCTTCCTCCTGATCACGCAACGCGATCAATTCCTTTTCCGTGTAATGGTACTTGGCGCCGCAAAACTTGCAGACGGCCTCAGCCCCATGATCCTGGTCGATCATCGCCTGCACGTCTTTTCTCGCCAGCGTCGCAATGATATTGGCAAAATGTGCCTTCGAGCAGGTGCAGGCAAACGCCAACGGCTTGGTTGCCAGGAGCTTCAGGCCCGTATCGCCCATCCCTAACACCCGCTTGGCGATCGCCGGTGCGTCCATTCCAGACTTGAGCATCTCAGACACCAGCGGCAGGGTCTTCACGTTCGTCTCCAGCTGTGCCAAGGCCGCGTCGCTCGCCCCTGGCAAGGCCTGTATCATGAAGCCGCCAGCATGGCCAATGCTGTTATCTGCGTTGACGAACACCGATAACCCGATTGCGGCGGGAATCTGCTCCGACTGGGCGAGGTAATAGGCGAAGTCTTCACCGAGTTCACCGGATACCAACGGTACCTGACCGGAGAACGGTTCGCCACCGTCAAGCGCCTTGGTGACGACCAGCAGGCCTTTTTTGCCGACCGCCTGCGCGACATCGATCTTACCGACCACATTCAACGGCAAGTTGACATGTGGTTCTTGAATATAACCCCGCACCGTCGCATCGGCAGTGCCATCGGCCACGATCGCACCGACCGGGCCATCACCTTTGATCCGCACTGTCAGTAAGTCGTCTTCGTTCTTCAAGCCAGCCGCACTCAACAGGCTGGTCGCAATCAGCGCCCGACCTAAAGCCGCGCTGGCCGCACTCCAAGTGTCGTGGCGCGTATGCGCCTCTTGAACGGTCGCGGTTGCATCAACGGCAAACACGCGAAACATGCCATCAGCACTGACTCCGGTTACGATTTCATCAGTCATTATCTAACGTTCTCCTTTTTGTCTTGCCTTAACGGCCTGGCGCGGCGATACGCCCACACGACGTAAACGCAAATATAATACCAGAAACCCGCACTTTGCGCAAAGTCCCCCAGACATAAGAAAACCCCCGCTTCAACTGAAGTCGGAGGTTCTCTGATGCGTCCGTCTAATCCTGATCGTCGTGTTTATCGGCGTCAGCATCATCGTCGTCTGAGGCTGGTGCATCGGGCTGAATCCGTGCCAACGGTGCATCAGGATCATCATCGTTTTGCTTTGCTTCGGATTCTTGCTTCTCTGCATCTTTTTGTTCAACGGCCTTCTTGGATTCTTCGAAGGTGGCCGCCTTTTCGGAAGGGAATTGGTCGGCATCTTTTTCAGGCATCTTGCCTGTCTTGAAGATCGCCAAAATTTCCTTTTCGTTCAAGGTTTCGTGTTCGAGCAAGGCCATCGCAATAGCCTTATGCTGGTCACGGTGGGCCTCGATGATGTCATGGGCGCGCTTGTGCGCTTCGTCGATGATGTTGCGGACTTCTTCATCAATCGCCGCAGCCGTTTCAGGTGAGTACATCACTTGCCCATACGCGTTCATTGCGGACTGACCTTCCAAGGCAACTGTGCCCAAGCGTTCGGACATCCCATATTGGGTCACCATCGAACGCGCCATCTGGGTGGCTTGTTCGAAGTCGTTGGAAGCGCCGGTCGCGATCACGTTGAAGATGATCTCTTCGGCCGTTCGGCCACCCATCAAACCGGTGAGTTGCTCCATCATGTCCTTCTTAGTCAACATGAACTGGTCTTCCTTCGGCAAGGTGATCGCATAACCGCCGGCGCGTCCACGCGGAATAATCGTGACCTTCCGGACGACCCGTGAATCGGACAATACCAGCCCGATGATCGCATGCCCCGCTTCATGGTAAGCGACGATGTTGCGTTCCTTCTCGGAAATCACGCGGTCCTTCTTGGCTGGTCCTGCAATGACCCGGTCTTCAGCCTCATCGATATCGGTTGCGTCGATTTCCTTCTTAGACCGGCGTGCCGCCACTAAGGCCGCTTCGTTCAACAGGTTCTCCAGATCCGCCCCGACAAAGCCTGGCGTCGTCTTAGCCAACTCTTTCAAGTCAACATCCGCTGCCAGCGGCTTGTTCTTCGCGTGCACCTTGAGGATCGCTTCACGCCCTTTGACATCTGGGCGGCCGACCAGAATCTTCCGGTCAAAACGACCTGGCCGCAACAGCGCCGGATCCAAGACATCAGAACGGTTCGTCGCCGCCATGACGATGACCCCTTCGTTCCCGGTGAACCCGTCCATCTCGACCAGCAACTGGTTCAGGGTCTGTTCGCGTTCATCGTGGCCACCGCCCATGCCGTTACCACGCTGGCGCCCAACCGCATCGATTTCATCGATGAAGATGATCGCTGGCGCATTCTTCTTGGCCTGATCGAACAAGTCCCGGACACGGCTGGCCCCGACCCCGACGAACATCTCGACGAAGTCTGACCCAGAAATTGAGAAGAATGGTACGCCGGCTTCACCGGCAACCGCCTTAGCCAGCAACGTCTTACCAGTACCAGGAGGGCCCTCGAGCAGTACCCCGGCTGGGATCCGTGCCCCTAAGCCAGAGAATTTCCGTGGATCTTTCAAGAACTCAACCACTTCGACCAGTTCTTGTTTCTCCTCTTCGGCCCCGGCAACATCGGAGAAGCGAACCTTGTTGGTCTTCTTGTCTGCAGGCTTGGCTTTGGACTTACCGAAGTTCATCACGCGGCCATTGCCGCCGCCTTGACCCGCTTGATTCATCATCATATAGAAGAAGACCATGATGACGACCATCGGCACGATCGTGAGTAACAGGGAAATCCAGGTTCCGGACTGTGATTCCGTCAAGGTGTTGGACTTAACAGAATGCTTCTCGGCCGCCTTGGTGATCGTCGCGATCGTCGCGTCGTTCGCCGGCACGTAAGCAGAGAACTTCTTCGTCTTCGCCGGTGCTTGACTTAAGAAACTGTTGCTGCTGGAGGAGTCGCTTGCCGCCTTTTGCGCCTTGCGATATTCCCCAGTAACCTTGTAGACGCCACCAGAAGGCTGAATCTCGAAGGATTTCACATCATTGTTCTTCAATTGGCTGATGAACTGGCTTGTTTGCAATTGTTGAGTAGTGGAACCTCCACTATCTCGTAAGTAGTAAGCGAAGCCGGTCACTAGCAACACGAACAAGATGACATAGGTCAACGTGCTGCTAAATAGCCCGTTTGGTTTTTTATTCATACATAACCTCCAGCGACAATAGGTTCAACGCGTGCTTAGTAGTCATCATACTACATCAGTCCGTTGATGGGGCATAAACTTCAGGTTTCAACACCCCGATATAGGGCAAATTACGGTAGCGTTCCGCATAATCCAAGCCGTACCCGACGACAAACTCATTGGGTACTGTCGTGCCGACGTAATCCGCGCGGACGTCGGCCACTCGACGCTCAGGCTTGTCCATCAAGGTGCAGATGCGCACAGACTTAGCCTGGCGAGTCTTGAAGATCTCGGTAAGATAATGCAAGGTTCGGCCGGTATCCACGATATCTTCGACAATCAACACGTTGCGATGGGCCACTGACGTATCGAGGTCTTTTAAGATCTTGACTTCCCCGCTAGATTCGGTTGCATTCCCGTAACTGGAAACATCCATAAAGTCGATTTCCAGATAATCATCCACTTCTCGGACCAGATCTGTCATAAACATGATCGCGCCTTTGAGAATGCAGATGACTAATGGATTTTTCCCCGCATAATCACGCCGGATATCGGCGGCTAAGCGGGTCGTGATGTCATGAATATCGTCCTTGGTGTACAAGACTTTTAAGATGTCATTTTCCATTATTATCCTCGCTATCATCTACCGGTGTTCGAAATGCCAATACAGCCTGAATTATATCAGTTTGCTGGCGCTGAAACAATTCTGCCCAGGCATCTCCGGCCACCCACACCACCGCAGTGGCAGTCGCCGCGACCAACGTCTGCTTGCGCAGCGGTGCCGCGATCTTGTGATCGATGAACAGCCGGCGCAACGCCTTGTGCCGCCCATCTGGGAAAACCACCTGGTCGCCAGGCAGCCGCGTCCGCAGCGTTACCGCAGTGGCCGGCACAAAAGCCCAGGTCTCAGCGGTCGACGGGCGCCGATGAAACAGGCCCACCTGACGCGTCGCATCAAGCGCATGCCACGTATCGTCACAGACCAACTGGCGCGAGGCAATCGGCGCCTGTGGCTGAGGGTCCAGAATCAGGTGCTGATAGCTCACCACCAGGCGGTGCTCCGGGATCGTGAACTGCTTAGTGCCTTGGCCTGCCACCAAGGCAGCCAATATCTGCGTCACACTTTCCGGTGCGGCTCGAAGCTGCCAGGTCTGCAAGATCCGTGTCAACACCAGCCGCTGGACCGCCAGCGGTTGCGCATGACATGGCGCCCAGTCCGCCTGACGACCGGTCACACACGCACTCACCAGCGCCGTTAGCTGCGGCTCGGCCAAGGCGATCAGGCCACGCAACTCCTCGCTGAAGCGCTGGGTGTGCGTCAGGATCGCAGGATTGACCTTTTTGAGCTCCGGCACGACTTGATGGCGAATCCGGTTGCGTCGCAAAGCAATCGATAGGTTCGACGCATCTTCTGCATAAGGAATATGGTTGGCCGCCGCGTATGTATATAATGTCGCCTTATCCACCCCTAGTAACGGGCGGAGAACCTGAACGCCTTTTAGCATCCGTGCCGCTGGCAAACCGGCCATCTTCAAGGCGTTCCCCGATCGAGCCAGCTGTAGCAGAATCGATTCCAGCTGGTCGTCGGCGTGATGGGCAACCACCAGATGCGTCGAGTGGGCTTCAGCGGCAGTTGCCAGTAAAAACCGATACCGCGCGTTTCTAGCCGCGGCCTCAAGTCCACTTTGCGGATGCTCATTCTTGGGCCAGCGGCCTTGGATGAACGGAATCCCCAAGCTGGCGGCGTAGTCCCGTACCAGCTGCGCCTCTTTGCCGCTTTCTGGCCGCAATTGGTGATCAAAATGGGCGGCGACCACCGGCTGTTGGCAAGTCGCCAATAACGTCAATAACACCATCGAATCGACCCCGCCTGAAACCGCCACGATCAGTTTCGTATCCGGTGCGAGCGCATATGGCGCAAGTATTCTGGACCCGGTTAACATCAGCACTCCTTTCTCGAACGTGTCGTTCGCTGTTTGTGAATTCACCTTACCACTCACCCACATCCCTGACCTGGGACTAAAGTCTGAATTATGACGATGCGTCGCAAGTTTTTGACCAATTCTCACCAACCACGCCTAGCACCGGCTTGACGGCGACCAACAACCTGTGTGATGACAAGAATAGCCTCCCACAAAACCTGAATTTCGGGTTTCATAGGAGGCTACGCTTATCTTCGAGGCATCCAGCTCAGCCGCTATTCCGATCGCCGGCTTAGCTGCGCCGGCCACCGCGGCCGCCGCGTTTGCCTTCCGTATTCCGCCGAAGGCTGCTCAGCCGATCTTCGCTTTCTTTCAAGAAGCCCGACATCATCGAATCGAAGTCACTTTTTGGCGCCTGCTTGCTATGGTTGGCCGGACGCGGTGCGCCGTGACTCTGCCGCGGCGCCTTTTGAAAATGCGGCTGAGAAGCGGCCCCACCATGTGCATGTGGCGCATGGCTGTGATGCTGGTCTTCTTGCCCTTGGGGCTTATCGACCGCCTTGCGGATCGATAGGCCGATCTTGCCATCTTTGATCTGCATGACCAGCACCGTCACGGCATCCCCGACGCTCAACACATCATGAATATCTTTGACATAGCTGTCAGAGATCTCGCTGATGTGCACTAAGCCGGTCTTGCCTTCTCCCAGATCAACAAAGGCGCCGAAATTCGTGATTCCTGTGACCTTGCCAGAAACCTTCGCGCCAACTTCAACTGCCATATAAAAAAACGTCCTCCGTATATTTTGTGTCTCTTAGTATATCATATCGTCTCCGTCAATTCGTCCCTCGAATGGAATCGAGTTGCCCCGACGTTCCGGGTAATTCGAAGATCACTTCGCCTGATTTCGACACCATATACTTTTGGCGTACCAGCTTCGCAAGATAATCAGAGTTGTGCAATTGATCGACTTGCACCTTCAAGTCTGACTTTTTGGCCTTGACCTGATGAAGTTCCGCCTGGGCCTTGGCCACTGCCGCCTGGCTAGTCGTGAGTTGCGAATGAACATGGTACAACTGCCACCCGCCGATTGCCAAAATCAACACGAACAACCCGGCCAGCCAGATGAGCCGCTTCTTGTGTAGCCGACTCATCTTGGGCTTAGCTGCGCGCGGCTTAGTCTGCGACACTAACTTAAGTTTCGAGCGTTCCATCACGCAACCTCCTTCATCACTCACCTTCAGTATACCAAAGCATCTCGATGCCTGTACGTTACTATTTAGTAACTTTCTTTGTAGGTTTCGCTCTCAACAGTGTACATCGAGCCGGCGTCTTCTTTTTTCGTCGATTCGACCAGCGCGGCCACCTTAACCGTCAACGTCTTGTTACCGAAAGCAATCACCAAAAGGTCGCCGACCGCCACGTCGCTGCTGGATTTGGCCACTTTGTCATTGATCGTAATGCGTCCTTTATCCGCGATTTCTTTAGCGACCGTCCGCCGCTTGATGATTCGCGAAACTTTCAAAAATTTATCTAATCGCATTTTTTCTCCTTCAATTGTCCGTGCGTGTTACTTGACACCGTCACGATGCCCACTAATCATTTTAAGGAAGCGCCGGCCAAGAGGCAAGGCTAACACCTCGCGCGCAGAAAAGAGCCGCACCACCGTGGCGCTGGCGATGAACAAGCCAACCCCGACAATGACCCCGACTCCCGCCTGCATAATCGCATCGAGGCGGCTGGCAAAAGGCAAAAGTCGCATGCTCGCCCAGACGCCCACACTCATCACTGCGATCACTACGCCCAGCTTAAGGCCAAAATGATTGGCATTCGCCAGCCGATGAATCGCTGCCGGCACCTGTAGCGCCAGCAGACCGGCGATCACCACCAGCGCGATAGCCGTCGCCACACTTGCACCCAGCGTGCCCATACGCGTCACGAGCCACTGGTTAATGGCAAGCTTGACGACGAAGCCGATGAACAAGGTGCGCGTTGTGCCGCGATAGCGATTGAGGCTTTGCAAAATCGCGTTGTAGGCGTTGATCATCGCCACCAACAAGATTGCCCCGACATAAGTCGCCAAAGCTGCTTCCCCGGCGGTATCGCCGAAAAGCAACCAATTGACGGCCGGCATCAAGACGATCAGTCCAGCCGTCGCTGCGAGCGACAGTGCGAGATTGAACCGGATCAGTTGCGCGGCGGTTTGCTCAAAGCGCCGCATCCGCCGCGTCGCATATGCTGTCGTCAGGCTCGGTAACAGCGTCGCTGACAACGCCGTCGCCACCACCAGTCCTAACTGCACCAACGGCTGGCCGCGATCATAGATTCCTTTGAGGCTCTTGGCCGTCGCCATGCCGATCCCGCTAGTCGTCAACCCGCGCGTCACGGTGAACGAATCCACCAGTTGCAAGACGATCAGCATCGCCGCAAATAACGCGATCGACCCGCCTTCACGAACGAAGCGCCGCAACAAGTGGCGATAAGTCGCCAACCCAGGCCAAGCGAAGCGGCGGTGGGCAAAGACGCGCCGATAGGCCGGCCATAGGCTCGCCAGCGCGGCCAAGCCGCCGAAGAACGCCCCACTCATCGCCACCGTTCCCATCTGATACGGATTCCACTGGTCATGCACCGCCACCACGGCAGCCAGTAAGATCACAACCACGCGGATCACTTGCTCGACGACCTGACTGACGGCCGTCTTGCTCATATCAAACGTGCCTTGAAAATACCCTCTCCCCGTCGCCAACAGCGGCATGGTCAGGAACATCAGCGCGACCATCCGAATCAGACTCGCCAAGGCTGGGTCGGCCATCGCCTTGGCAATCCACGCCGCACAGCCATACAGGCCCAAAAACATCCCGCCAGACAGCCAGGTCAATAAGACCAAGGCCTGATGGGTGACCGTCGCCTGCGCTTCTGGTTCGCGCGCCTCAGCCACCAGCTTCGAGATGAACACTGGAAAGCCCGACAAGGCAAACGTCATCCCGATTCCGTACAGCGGATAGACCTGCTGATAGACGTAAAAGCCGGTATTGCCCACCAAGTTCTGGAATGGGACACGGTAGACCGCACTCAAGATTTTGGCGATCAGTGCCGCCAAGCTCAGTGTCCAAGCACCTTTTAACAGGCGCCTCATTTGCGGATTCTGCATGTTTAAACCTCGACTGCCTTATCAGCAGGCGCGACGATTCGTGCGAGCGCTTCTAAGAACGCCTCTAGCTCATGGAGCCACGCCGTTTCTGCCATCGTTGTGGGAATCACCAAACTCACCTTCATCTTGGCCTTATCCTGTGCCACCCGCGCTTTGAGCGTCGTCGCTTGCAGCGCCTTGAAGATCGCGGCGCCTTCGACCTTGGCGCTGGCTTGAGGCGACAGCGTCGCAACCAGCGTCTGACCGTTTTGGGTGATGCGTTCTACCCAAGCCGCATCGGCGAAGCGCTTGAGATGGGTTACCGCCAATAAGTTGGTGACTGGGGTCGGATAGTCTCCGAAGCGATCGATCAAGTCATCTTGAATCTCGTCAAGCTGCGCATCGCTTGTCGCCTCGCGCAGGCGCTTGTATAGCTCGATCTTCTGGCGCGAGTCGCTGACGTAGTCGTCAGGCAGATAGGCCTCTAGATCGAGCGTGATTTCCGTGTCCAGCTTCTTCGGGGCCGCGGTACCGCGCTTGGCCGCAACTGCTTCGTTGAGCATCTGCGTGTACAGATCGTAACCAACCGAATCGATGAAGCCGTGCTGTTGGGCCCCGAGCAGGTTCCCTGCGCCACGAATCGACAAGTCGCGCATCGCGATCTTGAAGCCTGCCCCTAGCTCCGTGAAATCGCGGATCGCCTGCAGCCGCTTCTCGGCTTCTTCAGACAACACCTTGTCCGGCTGGTACATGAAGTACGCATACGCAACTCGGCTGGAACGCCCGATTCGTCCGCGCAATTGATACAGCTGAGACAGGCCGTAATGGTCGGCATGCTCGATGATCAGCGTGTTGACATTCGGCATATCCACCCCGGTTTCGATGATCGTCGTGGTGACCAGTACATCATAGGCCCCGTGGAGGAAATCATAGATCACATTCTCCAGTTGCGTCTCGGTCATCTGCCCGTGCGCATAGGCGACCGTCGCTTCAGGCACCAAGGCTTCAAGCTCGGCGACGGTGCGTTCGATATCATCGACCCGGTTGTGCAGGTAAAACACCTGCCCGCCGCGTTCAAGTTCCCGCTGAATCGCGCTTCTGATCGTCCCACCGTTTTGTTCCATTACGAAGGTCTGAATCGGGTAGCGGTTCGTCGGCGGCGTCTCGATCACAGACAGGTCCCGCACCCCCAACATCGACATGTTGAGGGTTCTGGGGATCGGCGTCGCTGTCAGTGTCAACACGTCGACGTTGGCGCGCATCGACTTGAGCCGTTCCTTGTGCTTGACCCCGAAGCGCTGCTCCTCATCGACGATCAGCAAGCCCAGGTCATGATACTTGACGTCTTTAGACAACAAACGGTGGGTACCGACCACAATATCGACATCTCCCGTGGCCAGGTCCTTGAGCGTCGCCTTGATCTGGGCCTGAGACCGGAAACGGGACAACATGCCGATGTTGACGGGGAAATCGCTGAACCGATCGACCATCGTATCGAAATGCTGCTGCGCCAAGATCGTCGTCGGCACCAGTAGCGCCACCTGCTTATTGTTTTCAACCGCCTTGAACGCGGCCCGCAGCGCTACTTCGGTTTTCCCGAAGCCAACGTCGCCGACCAGCAGCCGATCCATCGGCCGGGCCTTCTCCATATCTTGTTTGATTTCTTTGATCGACCGCAGTTGATCGGCGGTTTCAGGATACGCAAATTCGGCTTCAAATTGCTTTTGTAAATCATCATCAGGAGCAAAGGCAAACCCTGGCTCCGCCTCGCGGGCAGCATAAAGCTTGATCAGATCATCGGCGATGTCTTCGATCTTCGCGGCCACGCGCCGCTTGGTTTTTTGCCATTCGGCACCGCCAAGCTTGTTGATCTTCGGCTTTTTACCTTCAGCCGCCACGTATTTTTGCACGAGGTTGAGCTGACTCACCGGGATGAACAGTTTGTCGCCTTTTTGGTACAAGATCGTGATGTAGTCTTTGTGCACCCCATCAACTTCTAGCGTCTCCAACCCCACATACTGGCCGATCCCGTGGTTGACGTGCACGACGTAATCCCCCGGCACCAGCTGAGTGTACGACCGCAAACGTTCGGCATTGGCCAACGTCTGGTGGCGGGCCTTGCGCTTGGGCTTAGCATTGAACAGCTCATGCGCCGTCACCACCACCAGATGCAGGTCTGGCAATTCGAAACCGTTTTGTAAGTTGCCGGACACCAGCTGCTGCGCCTGCGGCAGCAACGCGCCGGCTTCAGAGGTCACCGTCGGCACCTCGAAGTCACGCAAATTACCGGCGAGCTTGTCTAAGCGCGCCTGCTCCGGGATCAGATATACGACCGTCATCTTTTGCTTCCGCCAGCGATCAGCTTCGGTCTTGAGCAACGGCATCTGGCTGAAGAATTGTTGAATGTTCCGGCTGACGACGTTGGTCAGCGTCTGGAGGCGCAAATTGCCCAAACCTTTTTGAAAAAGGCTCAGGTAAAGGTGGGCATGGCGATCTTGGCGATCAGCCTCTTGAATCGTCTGGTTCGGCCGCTCCCCGAGCAAGTGGCCGCCTTCTTGCAAGCCCGCATACCAATCCTGCGTCTCCTGCACCAAGCTGACATCACTGTCGACCAGCCGGGAATAATCATCGAAGACGACTAAAGCGTCTGCTTGCGCATAGTCGATCAGGCGCTGAGCCTCAGGGTATAACTCAGGCATGTACAACGCGAGCTGCTCGACAGACTCCCCTGCACGCAACGCCTCAGCCACGGTCAAGACGCCTTCGCTCAGCGCCTTTTTGAGCACCTGCGATTTGGTCGCCGCCTGCGCCTTGGTCGCTTGTGCCTGCAGGCGCTCGCCGGCGGCTTGTAACACCGCCTTGGTCGCGATCAGATCCGTGGCCGGCGGGATGTCAATTGCGTTGAGTTGGCGAATGCTTCGCTGCGTGCGCATGTCAAAGCGGCGGATGGAATCAACTTCAGTATCAAACAACTCAATGCGGACAGGATCATCAGCGTTTAACGGATAAATATCGATGATCCCGCCGCGGATCGCAAACTGGCCAGGGACACCGACCAAGCTGTCACGCTGATAGCCGGCGTCAACCAAGCGCTGCGTCAGTGCCGGCAGATCGACTTCGGAGTCCATATCCAGATGAATCTTGGTCTGTGCCCACACCGTCTTGGGCGGCAGCAGTCGCTGATAACCGGCCAGACTCGTGACCACGATCCCAGGCTGTTCGGTCGCCAGCCAGTTCAGCGTGTTGATGCGCGCGTTTTTGGTATCCGGCGACGACACTGCCACCTCTGCGGCCAAGACATCTTCGACTGGAAACGCCCAGACGCGGTCTTCGCCGACCAGGTCGGCCAAATCGGCAACGAGCTCTTCTGCATGATACCGGTTATCTTCGATGACCACCAACTGACGGTTCAGCTGACGCAAGGCTGTCGCCAAAAACAGCGTCTTGGCGCTTCCGTTGAGGCCCGTGACCAGATGACGGCCAGCGTCGAGTTGGGGCCACAGCGCACCGAGCGTTGGTTCTTCACTAAAAAGATCGATCAGGTCCATAGATTTCCTCCATGATGACGGCTAGTTGTACTTATTCATTAGTTGGGCAAACGGCATCCCGTTGATCCAATCAATCAAGGCCAATTGCGCCTTGTCGATACCAGACGCGATGGCGACGGCATCATCACCTTTGAACGGAGTCAACACCCAGTCGACCACCTTCTGCTTGGCTGGATGCTGAATTCCAATCTTGGCGCGTTGAAACTCAGATGTTCCCAGAACGCTGATGATCGACTTGATACCATTATGACCGCCGGCAGACCCTTTGGGCCGTAGCCGCAAACGGCCCATCGTCATATCCATGTCGTCTTGGATGATCATGATTTCATCGGACTCGAAGCGATAAAACGCCTTGAGCTGACCAACGGCGCGTCCCGAATCATTCATATAGGTGAGCGGCTTGACCAGCATCACCTTCTCACCAGCCACCACGCCAGTGCCCGTCAATGCGTCGAATTCGTGTTTAGTTAGGGCGATGTCGAGCCGCTCGGCCAGCGCATCGATGGTCATGAAGCCAATATTATGTTTGGTCTTGGCGTATTTAGTCCCAGGATTACCCAAACCGACGATCATTTTCAAAGTAATAGCCTCCATATTAGTTAAAAATTAAAAAATGTGCTGACGCAAAAAATGGTCGGAAAGCAGACTCCCCCGACATTGCCAGCACATTATACCACAAAGCCCGGTGTGAAGCCGAAAACACAACAGTCTGCTAGGTAATGTTAGTACAGTTGCGAAAGGGGATTCAAAATTTGTGAAAACACGCGCATGAAAACGATTACCAGACGATGGCGTAGCTTCATTCTATATTCACAAAAGCCCGATATTATAGGTGCTAGCTGAATTGTAAGAATCATATTAGAAATGAAAAAATATGGTGAAAAGTCGTGCACACAAGAATAGTTGTGCTATACTAACAGACGAATTGCATGATTGCAAATAAGAAAGGATGATATCACCGTGGCAAACGCTCAAACAGATCACCAAAAAGTAATTCTTGTTGGTGATGGTGCCGTTGGTTCCAGTTACGCCTACGCAATGGTTTTGCAAGGCATCGCTCAAGAAATTGGGATTGTTGACATTTTTAAGGACAAGACGAAGGGTGACGCGATTGACTTAAGCAACGCGCTTCCATTCACCAGTCCAAAGACGATCTACTCCGCTGAATACAGTGACGCTAAGGATGCTGACCTCGTTGTCATCACCGCTGGCGCACCGCAGAAGCCAGGCGAAACTCGCCTCGACCTCGTTAACAAGAACCTCAAGATTTTGAAGTCCATCGTTGACCCGATCGTCGAATCTGGTTTCAACGGGATCTTCTTGGTTGCTGCTAACCCAGTTGACATCTTGACCTACGCGACCTGGAAGCTTTCCGGCTTCCCTAAGAACCGCGTTGTTGGTTCCGGTACTTCTCTGGACACCGCTCGTTTCCGTCAATCCATCGCTGAGATGGTCGGCGTTGACGCTCGTTCCGTCCATGCTTACATCATGGGTGAACATGGTGACACCGAATTCCCTGTATGGAGCCACGCTAACATCGGTGGTATCAAGATTTCTGAATGGGTTAAGGC
>CAKQZO010000032.1 GCA_934293835.1 uncultured Lacticaseibacillus sp.
ACTGGTGTGCTGGGGGATCAAGGGATCCGACAATGCCGGCCGTCGAAGCGCCCTTCCCAACTCCTGATGTCATTATCGCACGGGTTGTAAGCGCTGGCAAATATTTAGTCTACCCAATTTTTAGGATAAATAGTGCTAAAGATACCGCATCAAAACCGCCCTGATTGATCGCGCCACTCAGGCGGTGACGATCTTGACGAGATAGCCATGGCCGGCGAGGATGCGTGTGGCGTTGTACGGGCCGAGGCCGCGCCGTTCGATGATGTAGATCGGCTTGTCCTGCGGCAGTTCTGCCAACCGGTCGCGGAGCTGACTCAAGGGGATGTTGGCAGTTGCGGGAATGTCACCTGCTTGCGGGCGACCAGGCTCGCGAATATCGAGGAAGAAGCCGGTGGCCCGACTATCTGCGGATAAATCAGCGAACGCCACGGTGTTGGCTAGTTGCGTCATGCGGTTGATCGCGACGTAGCCGGCGACGTTGAGAATATCACGACTCGATGCGTATGGCGGCGAGTAGGGGAATTCAAGATCTGGCAGGTCGTTGACTGTCATGCCGCCGGCGATGGCGACAGCCAGCTCCCCGGCGCGTTTGTCGACCCCATCGTGGCCGATGAACTGCCCGCCGTAGAGCTTGCCGGTGCCTTTTTGGTAGATCAGCTTGAGGTTGACGCGCTGGGCGTTGGGATAGAAGAACGCGTGGTCAAAGGGCGTGATCGTTACCGCGTCGTAATCCGTGATGCCGGCTTCTTGGAGCATCGCTTCGGTGTAGCCGACGTTGCTGGCGGTGAGTGCAAACACTTGCGCGACGCTAACGCCGATGAAGCCGGGATAGCTGAGCGCTTCGCCGTTGATGATGTCGGCTAGCAGATGGCCTTGGCGGTTGGCGGCGCTGGATAAGACGCTCGGCACCCGATCGCCGGTGATGCGGCTGGTGGTTTCAATGACATCGCCGATTGCGTAGACGTCAGGCAGTTCGGTTTGCAGGTGGGCGTCGACGGGAATGTGGCCATCTTCTGCCAGCGTGATGCCGGCCGCCTGGGCCAGTTCGCTGTTCGGAGCGACTCCGGTGACGACAATCAGCAGATCAGTTGCCAGCGTCTTTCCGCCTGCCAGCGTTAAGGTGTGGCCGTTGTCACTGACTTCGGTCACGGCTGTGTTGGTGCGCAGGTCAACGTCGTGGGCGCGGAGCTCTTGTTCTAATAATTGCGCCATGTCGCTATCGTAAGGGGCCATGATGTGTTCGGCTTGGTCGATCAGCGTCACCGCCAGATCGCGATGGCGGAAGTTCTCTGCCAGCTCCACGCCTGCCGCTCCGGCACCGAGCAGGGTGATGTGCTGAGGCTGATGGGTGTCGATGAATGTCTTGATCTTGTCTGCATCGTTGATGCTGCGGATCGTGAACGCGTCGCTGGCATTGGTGAGACCTTTGATCGCCGGCAAGATCGGGCTGGCACCGGTGGCGATCACGAGCTTGTCATAGGTTTCTTGATAGCCGTGCCCATCTGTCAGCGATCGAACCTGCAGCGTTTTGGTCGCCGGGTCGATCGCCTCGACGTTGGTTTGCACCCGGACATCGAGGTTATTTTTCTGCTTCAAGATCTCTGGCGTCCGCTCGATCAGCGACTCGCGATCGGTGATGATGCCACCGAGATAATAAGGCAGTGCACAGCTGGCATAGGAGATGTGGGCACCTCGTTCTAAGAGGATGATCTCTGCTTCTTCGTTCAACCGTCGCAGCCGGGTGGCAAAAGATGGGCCTGCCGCCACGCCGCCGATTACGATAACTTTCATAGGAAGCCTCCTTGAGTTTGACTTGTAACCGTTTCATTATCTGCATTGTACCGATATTTGCGGTGTGAGGCAATCGCCGCAACGCAGCAAATATCAAGACTGGCGAAAGCGCTTTTCATCGTGTGCAATTACGATAAAGGAGGGATTCGATGCAAACATTCACGAAAGCAGAACTGAAGCAATATGACGGTCAAGACGGTCGCCCCGACTACGTTGCCGTCGATGGCGTCGTTTACGATCTCAGCCACGTTGGGCCTTGGCAAGGCGGCCACCACCATGGCAATGTTGCCGGGCAAGATCTGTCTGCAGTGATTACCCACGCCCCACACATGAAGACTGTGCTGCCGAAACTGCCGGTCGTCGGCAAGTTGCTGTGACAAAAGGGGCTGGCATGACAAAAGTCACACCCCCTTTCATGTACACGACTATTCCAGCAGAGTTACGTGCCAAAAGGCCGGGTCCGAGCAGTTAGCTACGCCAGTCACCAGGTCCATAATTCGGACCTAGCGCCTGGCTTGCTCTGCCTGTTCGAACGCAGTGCGTTACAGGCAGACATACGTTAGGAAGGCTAACTGTCGAACCCAAAATCGCCTTTTGTCACAGCCGCAATGGCTCAAAACAGCCCCGCGCAAAACCTCAGATTCAGGTTTTGCACGGGGCTGCGCTTATCAATTTGGCGTCAACTCGGCCAGACAGGTCTCGATGAGCCGCCAGGTGGCCGGTGAATAAGGATCGATCGATTCGGGCAAGACGGCCTGGAGGGCTTGTTGCAAGTCTTGCTTGGTTGCGGGCGTCAGCGGTGCATCACGATAAAAGGGGTGATCTAGCGCCAATAAGGCGTCGCGGATCGCGGTGGTGGTATCCATGACATCGATCTCCTTTTAGCAAACGCGAGTCAACGTAAGTCGTAGTGAAGCTTCTGGGCGTCTTGAATGGTGGCACAGCCCGTCAGCTGCATCGCGATGTTGAGCTCCATCTTCAGATGCTCGGCAACGGCGCTGACGCCTTCGTAGCCACCCAAGGCGAGCCCGTAGCTGAAGGGCCGGCCGACGGCGACGAGGTCGGCACCGAGCGCCAAGGCCTTGAGGACGTGGGTGCCGCGCTGGACGCCACCGTCGAAGATGATTGGGACGCGGTGGTTGACCGCTTTGGCAACTGCCGGCAGACACGAGATCGAGCCAGGCGCACCATCGACTTGGCGGCCGCCGTGGTTGGAAACATAGATGCCTGCGGCGCCTGCATCGATCGCGGCAACCGCGTCGCGCGGATCTTGGATGCCCTTGATGATGATCGGTAGCTTGGAATAATCAGCAAGCTTCTGAATCAGCGAGAGGTCTAGCGCCTGCATCGATTCCTTGAACAGCCCGCCTGCGCCGACACCGCTTTGGCCGGTGTTGTAACCGTCGAGGTTGGCGATCTTGCCGCGCAGATGGTAGTGGTTGATGACATCGAGTTCGCGATAGCCGCCTAGAGTCGAATCGGCGGTCAAGATGATCGCCAAGGCGTTGGCCTTGCGCGCTTCGTCGAGCAGATACTTACAATATTCCCAGTCTTTGGGCATGTAGAGCTGGAACATGTACGGGGCCCCATCTGAGACCGCGGCGGTTTCGGCGATCGTTTTAGACGCGAAGGTGCTTTGCGCCATCATGATCCCGGCGTCCTTGGCGCCACGGGCGAGGCCAATCTCGCCACTAGGATGGGCGAGCGTGTTGCCGGCGATAGGCGCGGTCATCAGCGGTGAGGTGAGCTTACAGCCCATGAACGTTGTCGTTTGATCGGGTTGTTCGATGCCTTGTAGGACTCGCGGTAAAATGCTGATATTGGCGAAGTCTTCGGTGTTGCGCCGCATGGTGATGCCGTCGTCTGCGGCTTCGGTGATGTAGCCGAACTCACCAGGGCCGATCTTGTTGCGGGCACGTTCTTTGAGACTGGCAAGGTTCAACACGTCGATGTTTTCGACCTTGCCGAATGGTGAAGTTGGGGTTGCAGTTGGCATAAGATCGCCTCCTAGAGGAATTCGGTTTGCGTCTTGGCGTCATAGCGCTGCGTCTTCAAAATCTCAGCGCCTTGAGCAGGCTTGCCTAAAGCCACGGCCATGACCGGAACGTAGCGTTCTGGATCGAGGCCGACGGCGGGGATCACCGTCTTGAAGTCGTAGCCGGAAAACGGGTTGGCTTCATAGCCATGGGCCCGAGCAACCAACAACAGCTGCATGCCGACCATCGCACCGTCTAGCGTCGCATCGAGCATCAAGAAGTTCTTGTCGGCGTGTTCGTACAGGGGCAAGAAGGTGTTGAAGATCTGGTCGAGCTTCTCCTTGGAGATCTTGCCGGCTTCGTAAACCTTTTGCCAAACATCGCGGTAGACGAAGTGGCTCTGGGTGTCACCGGCGATGAAAATAATGGCAGACGCGGAATCGACTTGCGGATAGTTGAACTTCATCGCAGCCTTCTTGAACTTCGCCTTCGCCTCTGGGGTATCGATGATGACAAAATGCCAAGATTGGAGGTTGCAGGCCGAAGGGGCGGTGGTGGCGCTGGCGATCATCGTCTGCAGTTCGTCGCGCGAAATCTTGACGTCTGGGTCAAATTGGCGAACGGAGTGGCGATTGAACATCACGTCTTCGAAATCATTGTTTTTAACAGTCATGGTAGCTCCTCCTATAACGAATAGCTGGTGGCGGCAGGATCGAACACACCGCGATCATAGCGGCCGGTGATCAGATAAGGCGCGGTGGCCGTTGCGTCTGCGGCTTCCATGTTCAGTGTCTTGAACATGGTGGAGGTCTTGAAGTGATACCAAGCCGCACCCAATGGCTTCAACACAGGTAGTTCGCCCAGCGGATCGTCTTCGGTCGAGTCGAGCTTGAGGCTCAACTTGCCGGGCTCCAAGGAATCGGTGAACGACTTCATCTGAGTTGCGACCAGCTCCACATTGGCGAAATGGTTGGCGCCAGCATCGTCTTGTTGCAGGTCGTAGTTAAAGAAGAAGCTGTTGGTTTGGACCTCTTGATTCAGTGGCAACATCGAGGCAAATTGTTGCATGAACGATGGGTCGTTGATCTCCCCGGCGTCCCAGTCGAGGTCTAACAGGGTCTTGCCGTGACGAACGACGCTGGCGTGGGCGTGGTTGCCGGTGCGGCGTAGCTGAATATCATCGGCCAGCTTCTTAGGAATGCCGGCGCCTTCACGCCCGGCAACTAAGCCGGCCTCGGCGCCTGGGCCCGACAGCAACAACTCGAATGGGTAAGCGCCCATCATCTTATCCTTGTAAGAAACCAGCGCGTATAATGTTTGCTCAAGGTATGGGGCGCCGAAGGTTGGCTTGCCCATGTAGACGACGTAGCCGACGACGATCGGTGCGGCGAGCTTCAGCGGTGCCGGAATGAGGCTGGCCAGCTTGGCCGGGTCGGTGGCGTAAGCGAAGCTGATCCCGCCTTGGTCGTTCATACTGGGGAGATTCAAGAAGTTCTTGACGTTGTCTTCTGAAACTTTATAACTAGCCATGATTTTTCCTCCTAATAACGTTGATGGTTGGGTGCGGGTTGGCTATGATCTGGTTACATAATGCCGTCCATGACGTGGACATCCGGCTTGCCGCCGTTGACGATGCGGTTGACACGATCGGAGATCAGAGGGTTATATTCCGGATGGGTGAGGATATAGAAGGTCTCGTCTTCCAGCGCCTTGAAGACGGTCGGCGCGATGCTGTCGATTGGGGAGCCGTTGACGATGACGTACTTGGCGAACTGCTGACCCTTGAGGTAGGCTTCGCTGCTGTAATACGGATCGGACTTGTCGGTGTATTGGGCTGGTCTATGTTGTTCCGTGTGGTAGAGGTCGGTTTGGACGAAGCCTGGGCACATGACGTGCATCTGAATGTCGGCGTTGATGCGTTGCAGGTCGTAGGCAGTCGCTTCGGTCAGGCCGACAGAGGCAAACTTGCTGGCGTGATAGGCCGGCATCCCAGGGGTGTCAAGCAATCCGGCGATCGAAGCGACGTTCAAGATCGCTGCATGCGTCTTTTGTGCCAACATGATGGGGATGATCTTTCTCATGGTATAGACCTGACTCATCGTGTTCACATGCAAGATCCACTCCCAATCGCGCGTCGGCAGCTCCCACATGCGGCCAGGCAAGGCAATCCCGGCGTCGTTGATTAAGACGTCGATGCGACCAAAATGCGCCATGGCCTTGTCGATCGCCGCATTGACTTCGTCTTCCTTGGTGACATCGGTTGGGATCGTCAGCGCGTCGGCATCGCCAAGCATCCCTGCGGTTTCTTCCAATGCAGGGGCATCGATATCGATCATCGCCAGCTTCATACCGCGCTTGGCGGCCTCGATCGCGATCACACGGCCGAATCCATGGGCAGCACCGCTGATAAACATGACCTTATCTTTGAAATCTTTCATGATATTGCTCCTTTTCACTGTGCCTAGTGAGATGAACGACGCCCCGGGGTGAGACTGAATCAACTCAATCTCGATTACACCTGTATAATAGCGCTTACATGCGTTAAGCTAGTAGGGGGAAAGTCCACAGCCATCCACACGACTTATTGTGAGAAAACCACATGGTTGACGCCACACCATGTCGGTACGATATTATTGGGGGATTGACGATGCTAAGCGAAGACCTACTGAATCGACTCGCACAAACACTGACTATCAAGCGGTTGCCTGCGCCGAATGTCCCGCTCACTCGGGTACAGGTCGCCGACGACACGCTCGCGGCTCCGAGCGCAGGGACCCTGTATCTCGATGTGGGGCCGCATCAGGTGACGCTGATTGTCTATGGGGGACAGAAGGCCTGGTGTCTGGGGACGGTCGCCTTGGCGGCAGGCGACAAGGTCATGCCATTAAGATTATTGGAAGCGATCGCCGCACTCCTCGGGCAAAAGCACGATCAGGCCGCGGTCACGCAACTGGCGATTGCGGCGATCACCGCCGATTTCGACACGACACTCGCGCAGGCCGCGGGGATGCTCAACAACCCCTTGCTGGTGTTGAGTCTCGATGGCCAACACATCTTGCGGGCCACCAATCAGGCGGTGGCGACTAACAGTCCGGTCGGGCGCTTCTTGGCGACGCACGTGCCGGCGCTTGATCCGAAGAACTTCTACCACCATCTTTATCTGACCAATCCGAATCAGTCGCCAATTCCACTGTTGGTCACGCCGCTAGCCCATCACAACGACGCGCTGGGGTATCTGGCGATGGCCGTATATGCCGCGCCTTTGACCGCCGAGCAGACGCGCCTGTTGCCGGTGTTGGGGCAGTTGGTCGCGAACGCCTGCGTGCAAGCGCATGTGATCGAGCCGGCCGTCGCGGCGCGGGACCGGCTGGTGAACATGTTGTTGACGTCGCCGGTCGATGCCAATTTTGCCGCCCAGTTTCGCCTGCAAAACGCGACCCTGCCGCAATCGATGGTGGTGATCCGGGCCTTTGCCGAAGGCCAGCAGAGCTTAGACGAACTCAAGGAGCGCCTGAAGTATCTGGCGACGCCGATGTTCACCCAGTTTTTGATCACGCGCCACCACCACCAATGCCTCGCGCTGGTCACCGTCAGCTTGCGCGAGTATCACAGTGCGCGTTTTCACCAGCAGCTGGCCAAGCTCGCTGTGCATGCGCGCTGTCGGCTGATCGTGTCTAACTTCTACACCCGCCCAGAAGATACAGTCGCGGCGAATGCGGTTTGTGGGCGGACAGCGAAGCTGAAGTCAACCAGCGCCGTCGTGTTTTGTGAGGATGCGTTTTTTGATTTGATGCTGACGCAGGTTCGAGACGGGGCGACGATCTTGCCGTTCTTCATCAACCCGGCCATTCAGGCGCTGAGCGCGCATGATGCGGCTTACCACACCGAACTGGTGTTGACGCTCAACGCGTATCTCAAGGCGACGTGTAACCAGGCGGAGTGCGCCGCGGCGATGTTCATCCATCCCAACACGTTGCGCAACCGCCTGGCGCGAATCCACGGCCTCACCGGCCTAGACCTCAAGGATGCCAACACGTGTTTCAAGTTGGCCGCCAGCTTCAAGGTCTCGCAATATCTCACCGCGCAACACCTGCGCAGCGACACTTATGTCGATTAGGGGTAAAATAAAGACAGAAGTGGAGGGAAGATGATGGCAAAAATTGTGGTCGTCAATGGTGATGTCGTGAACTACGATCACCGCATGGATTGGGCCGAAATCGGCCAAGACGTGGCGGTATATGGGGATTCGACGCCCAAACAGTTGCTTCAGCGCGCAAAAGGCGCCGAAATCTTGGTGGTCAAAGAGCTACCGATGCCTGCGTCAGTGATCGAACAGTTGCCTGCCAGTGTCAAGATGATCGTGGAGGCCGGGACCGGCTATAATAACTATGCCGCCGATGCCTTGAAGGCGCGTGGCATCGCCTTGACGAACATTCCGGCGTATTCGACGGCCCGCGTGGCGCACACGGCAATCATGCTGATGCTGAACCTGGCGAGCTCGATGCAGACGCAACTGGCAATGCTTGCGCACGGCGACCATCGCAACTTCAGCGAGCATCTGTTAGTTAACCATATCGAGCTTAATGGGAAGACTTTGGGCGTTGTGGGTTTCGGCCACATTGGCCAGGCCATCATCAAGGTCGCCCAGGTACTCGAGATGCAGATCCTGGTCGCAACGCGGACCCCGCGTGCCGATCGCGATGGGATCCACTTCACGGGTCTGCCGACGCTGTTGAAACGAAGCGATTTTGTCTCGCTGAACCTCCCATTGACGGCGCAGACCCACCACCTGATCAATGCGCAGACGCTGGCGCTGATGAAGCCAGAGGCGTTTTTGATCAACACCGCCCGCGGTGGTTTGGTCGATGAGGCGGCGTTGGTTGCGGCCTTGCAGGCCGGGAAGTTGGCCGGTGCCGGCCTAGACGTGCAAGAAGTTGAGCCGTTGCCAGATACCAGTCCCTTGTTCACCCTGCCGAATGTGATCGTGACCCCACACATGGGATGGCGTGGTCTGGAAACGCGCCAGCGGCTGGTCAAGCTTGTCGAAGCGAATATCGCGGCGTGGCAGGCGGGGACCCCGATCAACCGGGTGCTTTAATAGCGCTTCCAAAATGTGGTATCCTGAAGGCGGAGGTGGTCGTCATGACAACATTGATGATGCAGACGCTGCAGCAACGGTTGGCGCAGGTCGCTGTACTGCCGCAACACGTGGTGCGCACCTTGCCTGCGGGAAAGGTGGTTGCTTATTGGGAGATGGCCAGCATCGGCATGCCGCATGTCAGCGCCCAGAAAGTGACCTTCACTGTCGACGGGACGGTGGCAGCGGTGGTGTCGATACCAGTGGCCGAAGCCTTGGCCGCTGCCAAATCGGCAGCTGGGCTGTTGCTTCAAGGCGAGGCGGAGGCCGGGGTCTATTTCGCCACTGCCGCTGGTGACATCGCGCTGGTTGCCAAGAAAGCATTGTGTCGCAGTGAAGATTGTCACTGCGGTTGAGCTTCTATAGAGTCGAGACGTTGCCCATTATGGTGGTAGCTGTCCCGGCTTTTTTCGTGCGGTTGTATCGGGGCGATACCGGATCTTTACGCGACGGCGCGATTTTTTGCATAACCTTCACGAGTTGTTGCGGGGATTTTTACACGGTGTCTGTACACTAATGGTGTTGAATCGTCGTACATACTGGGGAGGTAATTATGTTGAAGCTAAACCGCAAGCGCGTCTTGGCCACCATGGTCGCAGCAGGATTGTTAACAACGGTCGCCGGGTGCAGCAGCACGAGTGCCAAGGCCGATCACAGTTCCAAGCCGTTGACGGTGGTGTTCTTACCGTCAGAGTCCAGCAAGGAACTCACGCCTGTCCGCACGGCGATGCGTCAATTGATTCACAAGGCGATAGGGAAGCCCGTCAAGATTCAGACGACCACCGATTACAATGTCGCGATTCAGGCGCTGGCTTCCGGTAAGGCGCAGATCGGCTTGATGGGGCCCGATAGCTACATCGAGGCCCGCAAGCAAAACGCGGCCGTGAACCCGCTCGTGACCTATGCCGGCACTTCTGGCACGCTCAAAGACGCGCACTATTATTCTTACTTGATGGTGCCTAAGGCGAAGGCGGCGGCCTACAAGGTGAACGGGCAATATTCACTGAAGACCCTCAAGAACAAGACCGTCTCGTTCGTCGCCGCCACCTCGACTTCAGGCTTCGCGGTGCCAGCCGGGGCGATCGCCAAGGCCAATGATGTGAAGCTGACCGCGTTGCAGCAAGGGGGTCCGTTCTTCAAGAAGGTCTTGTATGGCCAATCGCATCCGGGCTCTGCGGTCAACTTGTTCAACGGCGACGCCGAGGTGGCCGCGTTCGACGATATCGATGTGACGCAATACGGCACGTTGATCGGCGACAAGGCCAAGCCTGGTGTGGTCTTCAAGATCAAGGCCGATGCCCCAGCGCCGTTGGCCACCGCGCGGAATCAAGAAAGTGTCGCGATCGCGGCCGCCCAGGTACAAAACGAGCCGCTGGCCGTCAACACGAAGGCGGTCTCTAAGGCCGACCGCGCCAAGCTGATCAAGGCACTGACCGCCGAGAAGACGATGAAGAACCCGGCGTTCTTCAGCCGTCCAGAGGCCAAGGTGCCGGGGTTATTCACCCAAACCGGCAAGGTGCATTTCATTCCAGTCACGGACCGGTGGTACGCGCCGACGCATCAGGTGTTGGGTAAGTAATGGAGGGGCTATGTTAGTTGTTGAAGCGCTTTGCAAACAGTACCGGCCGGACAAGCCGTCGCTGCAAGGGGTCAGTTTCCAGGCGGCGCCGGGGACGATTACTGCGGTGATCGGCCCGTCTGGTGCCGGGAAGACGACCTTGTTGCGCAGTCTCAATCAGTTGCTCAAAGACGACAGTGGCGCGGTCTGGTTAGACGACCAAGACCTGCGGCAGTTATCGAAGAAGCAGTTGCAGCAGGCCCGCCGCGACATCGGGATGATTTTCCAGAATTACAACTTGATCGATCCGTTGACGGTGATCGAAAACGTCTTGCACGGCTGCCTCGGCCGGCAATCGTCGCTGGCGGGGATGCTGGCGTTGTACTCGCCGGCGCAGCGGGCAGAGGCCATGGCGCTGATCAAAGAGATGGGACTTACGGAGTTCGCCTATGTGGCCTGCAAACGCTTGTCAGGCGGCCAAAAGCAGCGCGTCGGAATCGCCCGAGCATTGATGCAACATCCCAAGATGATCTTGTGTGATGAGCCGATCGCCTCGCTCGACCCGAAAGCAGCGACGGTGGTGATGACTAGCCTGCGACGATTGGCCGACGATAAGGGCTTGATCGTCATCGTGAACCTGCATCAAGTTGAGGTCGCCTGCGACTATGCCGATCATATTGTGGCCTTGAACCATGGCCAGAAGGTGTTTGACGGGGCGCCGGCGCAGTTGTCTGCCGCCCAGATTCAGGCGATCTATCGATGAAAGGAGTGGCGATGACGCAAGCAAATTTCTTCCGGCGCAAGCAGTTGCTGACGTTGGCGACACTGATCGTCATCGGCGGATTGTACCTAGTGGCCAGCATCGGGCTGGGGTTTGATCAAGGGGCCCTTTTGCAGGTGGGCACCGGCTTTGTCTGGATGGCCCAGAATTTCTGGCCGACCCCTGCGGCCTTGGCCGCCTTGGGGACGATCTTGTATCAGCTGTGGCGAACGCTGGTGATTGCCACCGCCGCGGCCGGTGCGGCCGGCGGGCTGAGTTTGGTCTTGGCGATGCTTGGCGCGACGAATCTCGGCAAGCGGCCGGTGATGTTGACGATCGGGATCCGCGGGCTGGCCTCGGTGTTGCGCAATATCCCGATCATCGCCTGGGCGCTGATCTTGCTATTCTCGTTCAAGCAAAACGAGCTGACCGGGTTCTTGGCCTTATTCTTGATGAATCTCGGCTTCTTGACCCGCGCGTTTGTCGAAACGATCGAGGACTTTGACGCCGGGAAGCTCGAGGCCTTAGTGGCGACTGGAGCCAGCCCTGCCCAGGCGCTTGTCCACGGCCTGCTGCCTGAAATCGCGGTACCGATCAGCGAATGGTTGTTGTACATGATCGAAAATAACCTGCGCGACGCAACGCTGGTCGGGTTGTTGACGGGTACCGGAATCGGCTTCTTGTTTGATCTATATTTTAAAAGCATCAATTATCCCGCCGCCGGCCTGGTGGTGATGACCTTGATCGTGCTTGTCATTACGCTGGAGCTGGTTTCGAATTGGCTCGAAAGGAGGCTGACATGTTAGAGACGCGGCTGGTCGAAACCCAAAAGCAACCGGTGCCGACTGTGCGGCCGAAGAATCGGCGCCGGACAACGCTACGCGGATTTGTCACCGGTCTGGTCATGGTGACCGGGTACGGGTTGGTGTCTGTCGTGCCCCATCATTTTGACCTGTGGGCGGCGATGCGTAGCTTCATCAGCCATTTGCAGCTGATGTTCTTGCAACCGAACGTGGGCAACGACAGCTTAGGGAAGCTGGCGGCAGCGCTGGGCCAAAGCATCGCCCTGGCGCTGGTCACCACCGTGTTAGGCGCAGGCTTGGGCTTGGTCGCCGGCGTGATGGCCGCCCAGAACCTGGCGCCCAGGCGCTTAGCGCTGGTGGTCAAAAGCGTGATGGCGTTCGTGCGCGCGATTCCGACGATCCTGTGGGTGTTGATCTATTCGGTGGCGTTGGGACTAGGCCCGAACGCCGCGGTGGTCGGGTTGACCTTCCACAGCATGGCGTATCTGGCCAAGGTCTACGCCAACACCTTCGAGGAGATCCCCCAACCGGCGATCGAGGCGCTGCGGGCCAGCGGCTGCGGCTTCATGCCGGTGCTGACTCAGGCGGTGTTCCCGTCGTTGGCGCCGCGCCTGTTGAGCTGGACGTTCATCCGCTTTGAGATCAATTTTGCCAATGCGGTAGTCGTCGGTGCGGCTGCCGGCGCCGGTGGCATCGGCTATCAGTTGTATGTTGCCAGCAACTTTTACTTCAACTTCCATGAAGTCGGCTTGATCGTCTATTATATTCTGGCGTTCGTCTTCGTTCTGGAAGTAGTCGGGACCCAATTACGCAAGCGATGCATCAAGTGATGCGATGAGGAGGAGCATGTGACGATTAAAGCAGTGATTTTCGATTGGGCCGGCACCACGGTCGACTATGGGAGCCAGGCGCCGATCATCGCCTTTCAACAGGCATTCGCGCATTACGGCATCGCCGTTCCCGAGGCGGTGATCCGCGCCGATGTGGGGATGGACAAGGCCGCCCATATCGCCAAGCTTTTGGCCCAAGAATCAACCTGGGCGGCCTGGCAAGCCGCCGGCCACACAAATGATCGCCAGGCAGCGATCGAGTCCGTCTATGCGCGTTTTCAAACCGCGATCGAGCAGGTGTTGGTCGAGACGGCTACGCTGAAATCAGGATTGAAGGCGTTGTGTGATTATCTCGACTTGAAAAACATCGCGATGGCTTCAACCTCAGGCTACACCGAAGCGATGGTTACAAGAATCGCCCCGGTCGCCGCAGCGCAAGGCTACCACCCGAGGCTCAATGTCACTTCGGAGCTGACCGGAGGCATTGGGCGGCCGGAAGCGGCGATGGTGACCTATGCGATGAAGGCGTTGGGCGTCTGTGACGCGCAGACGGTCATCAAGATCGGCGACACCGTCAACGACATCAAAGAAGGCCTCAATGCCGGTGCGATCAGCATCGGGGTGCTGGAAGGTAGCAACCTCATCGGCCTTTCAGAAGCCGAGTTCACCGCCTTGCCGGAGGCTGAGCAGGCGCGGTTGCGCCTGCGCGCGCGGCAGGCTTTTGAAGCGGCCGGGGCGACGGCGACGGTGACTACGCTGGCGGAAGTCATCCCGCTGATCGAGCGCTTGAATCAACAGGCGCCGCTGCTTTTGACCCCGGGACCGTTGACGACGACCGCGAGTGTTAAGACGGCGATGTTGGTCGATCACGGAACCTGGGATCCAGAATACAAGGCGGTGACGCAAGCCATCCGGCGCGGGTTGTTGGCAGTCGGCCATGCCGATCCTGAAGTCTATACGAGCGTGTTACTCCAAGGCAGCGGCAGCTATGCGGTCGAAGCCACACTGCAAACGGCGATTCCAGCCACCGGCGTTCTGCTGATCGCGATGAATGGGGCCTACGGGCAGCGCATGGCGCAGATGGCGGAACGCCTAGGCATCAACCATATCGCGATCGATTTTGGCGAAACTCATGCGGTGGCGGCGGACAAGGTCTTGAACATCGTGCATCAACATCCGGAAATCACTCATTTTGCGATGGTGCACTCTGAGACCACGACCGGGATCTTGAATCCGTTGTTACCGCTGATTCCGACTTTGGCGGCGCGCGGGATTGTGACGATTGTCGATGCCATGTCGAGTTTTGGCGGGGTGGTGATGGACCTGGACGCTTTGCA
>CAKQZO010000033.1 GCA_934293835.1 uncultured Lacticaseibacillus sp.
GACGATGCTGGCAGCGCCACATCGACCAGCACCTATGATGATGACGGGGTCACCATCATGACCGGTGGCCCCGGAATGGGCGGCGCCCCGACCGGAAGCCGCTGACAAAAAGACCTGCGCCTCATGATTCGTATCTGAATCGTGAGGCGCAGGTCTTTTGTGGTCAGTCAGTTTTCAGACAGTTCGCGCTTGGTGGTCGTCAGCGGTTGCCCGGAAAGCTTGGCAATCAAGGTGCCTCCGATCAAGCCAACGAGCATGAATGGAAGGAAATCCATCGAGATGCTGAACAGCGGGATGTACTTCAGCCCGAAGTTGTTGATTGCAGAAAACAGTGCGGTGTTAGCCAGGAATGGTGGCAGGCTGTGAATCGCATCGAAGATCGCAGGAATCAAGGTCAGACCGATCGTCGTCTTGTAGATCGTCTTTTGCTTACCGATGAACGGATGGAGTAATCCCAACAGGATCAAGGCGATGGCCAGCGGGTACAAGAGCATCAGGATCGGGCTGGACAGCGCGATGATCTGATTCAAGCCGAAGTTGGAGATGAGGAAGCTCCCAGTACAAGTTGCCGCCAGGAATTTACTGAAGCCGATGCGTGGGAAGCGATTGCCGAGGTCTTGAGACAAGCTGCCGACCAAGCCGATACAAGAGGTCAAGCAGGCCAAGAAGGTCATCGCCCCGAGCAGCGAGGTCCCGATCATGCCGGTGTAATGCGTCATGATCGCGTTGAAGGCGGGGCCGCCGTTAGCGGTCGTCGTCGTGAAGTGCAGGGAGATCACGCCTAACGCGATCAGGAAAATGTACACGATTGCTTCTAGGCCCATCGACAGCGCGCCGACCTTGGCAACGTCTTTGGAGCGATTGCGCGCGGACTTGACGCCGAAGAAACCGAGTGCCGAGACGATCGTGACCCCGAAGCCTAAGCCGGCCAAGGCGTCCATCGTGTTGTAGCCTTGCAAGAAGCCGTTGGATAAGTTACCCATCGCCTTGGTGGCGTGCGTGCTGGCGGCCAAGGTCGCCCCGTCGCCTTTGATGGCGAAAGCGGCGAAGAAGGCGGCCGCGAGGAGCAACAGCAATGCTGGGTTCAAGAGCTTGCCAACATAGTCAGTGATTTTTTGGGGATGGCGGGAAAGCAGGTAGGTGATCGAGAAGTAAATTGCGGAGAAAATCAGTAAGGCGATCTGGGTATGGCCCTTGGAGATGAACGGTTGGATCGCCATCTCGAAGGTTACGGTCGCCGTCCGTGGTGTGGCGATCAAAAGGCCCAGACTGGCGTGGGTGCAGATGAGGAAGAATAAGGCGAAGCCACGGCCCACCGGTCGTGCGAGGTGGTACATGCTGTCAGATTCGGTCATCGCGATCGCCAGGATCGCCATGAGTGGCAGCAACACGGCGGAAAGCAAGAAGCCGATGGTGGCAGGAATCCAGTTGCCGTTGGCGATCTGGCCGAGATGAATGGGGAAGATCAGGTTCCCGGCACCGAAAAACAAACCGAACAGCATTGATCCGAGGATAATATATTCTTTGCGTGTGAGTTGATGATCTGAATGAATTTGCATAATGTTGACCTCCATGATGGTTACAATCAAGAAAAGGGTAGGTTTGGACCGGCCGAATCCAAACAAAAAAGGCACCCTCGACAGATAATTCTGCCAAGGGCGCCTTTGTGCGCGATACCACCTTGCTTCGCTTAGACGTCACCATCTAAGCCTCACAACGTACGGCCTTACGGCGATACGCCATTGCTGTAATGGGCGCAATCCCAGTCACCACTTCACCCCAATGGTGTCGCAGTGACGACTCATAGCCTACTTTCACCGACGGTTAACTTGGCCGCTTCACACTTTACGCGGCTCACTGACAAGCGCTCCTGGTTACTTTGCTACTCGAAGTCTGTCTCTCAATTGATGTTAGCTCTAATTTAAATTAAATCCAAAGGAAAGTCAAGCGGTAATGTTCATTTTTTTCTCATTATTTTGAAATTTAGTGGCCGCCCCGCGGATGTTCGGGTCGTATACCGGGAGGAGGTGATGCAGACGGACGCCGACAAAATGGCTCAAGGCGTCGCGCCAATGTGCGCTGATTTGCCGATCGGCAGGTTGTGTCAGCAGGTGGAGTTGATCGCCGCGCGCGTAGATCTGGCCTTGGATGCCTAACTGGGTGGCGACATCTAACCCGGTGACCAAGCCGTCGGTCGAAAGCGCGATGAGCTGGCGCGTCGGCAGGTCCAAGCCGGTGGCGGGCCGCAATGTGCTTGCAGCAGGCGTCGGGGTCAAGTGGCCGCGCAGGTTTCGGGCGACTTCTTGTAAGTCGGCCACCACGGCATTGGCCGTCGGCAGGCTGCCTGCGCCGGGCCCGGTCAGCATCAAGGAGTTGGTGTTGGTCGACGCCAAGACGATGGCGTTGAACTCGTTGGCGACGCCTGCCAGTGGATGCGTCTTAGGCACCAGGGTCGGGGCGACAGTCAAGTTGAGCTGATCGGCCCGCCGCACCGCCGAGACCAGTGGTTTGATGGTGTAGCCGAAGAAGTCCGCCGCGGCGAAATCCGCTCGCCGCAGAGTCGTGATGCCTTGGCGCTTGATGTTGGCGAGTTTAGGCGCGAGTCCGAACGCCAGCCGGCTGAGGATCAAGAGTTTGTAGCTGGCGTCGAGGCCTTCGACATCGTTGGTCGGGTCGGCTTCTGCAAATCCCTTGGCCTGAGCAGCACTCAAGGCTTCGGCGTAATTCGCCCCGGCTTGCATCTGGGACAGAATGAAGTTGGAAGTCCCGTTGGCGATTCCGGTCAAGGCGGTGATCTCGTCGCCGGCGAAGTTCGTGTTCAGCGTCCGCAGAATCGGGATGCTACCCATCACGGCTGCTTCGTAATCCAAGGCAACGTGATGTTGAGCGGCCAGTGCGGTGAGCGCCTGCCCATGCGTGGCGATCAGGTCTTTGTTGGCGGTGATCACGTGCTTGCCGTTTTTCAAGGCCTGTTGCAGCAAGGCGAAAGGTAAGTCGATGCCGCCGAGCACTTCGACGATGATCTGGATCTGAGGGTCGTTGACCACGCTCAATGCATCGGTCGTCAAGGCGATTTCTGGGAACGCTGCTTGTCGTTCTGGGGTCAAGGACCGCACAGCGGCACGGGTGATTTTCAACTGCAATTGGGCTAGTTGTGGCGTTTGGCGGGCGATGATCGTTGCCACGCCACGACCGACGGTACCAAGGCCTAATAGGCCGACATTGAGTGTGCTCATGATCAGACTTCCTTTCGCTGAATCAACCGGCTTGAACGGTGTTGGCGGTGTCGTTACTATGGGCGGCTTGAATCTTCTTGAACCCTTGGGCGAGATCGGCGATCAGATCGTCAGGGTCTTCGAGGCCGACGGAAAAACGCAACAGCCCAGGGGTGATGCCGCAGGCCAGCTGTTCTTCTGCGCTCATCTCGGCATGACTCATCTTGGCTGGGTAAGACAGAATACTTTCGACCCCGCCTAGAGACACCGAGAATTCTGGGATCGTGAGCGTTTCGGCAAGGATCTTGGCGTTTTCGGCAGACCCCACGTCAAAACTCAACACGGCCCCGCCGTTTTTGGCCTGCTTTTGGTGAATGGCGTAGCTGGGGTCTGACTTCAACCCGGGATAACAGACGCGGGTGACCACCGGCTGGGTTGCCAACCACTCCGCCAATTGTTGGGCGCCTTTGCTCGATTGCGCCATGCGCACACCGAGCGTCTTGATGCCTCGGAGCAACAAGAAGGTGTCGGTGACGCCCAGGGTCGCGCCGAACGCATTTTGGATGAAATAGATGCGGCTGGCGAGCCCGGGGTCGTTGGTGATCGCTGCACCGGCCAGGATGTCCGAGTGACCGGACAAGAACTTCGTCGCTGAATGGACAACGATATCGACGCCGAGACTGAGTGGCTTTTGCAACACCGGAGACATGAAGGTGTTATCGGCGATCGTGATCAAATCGTGGGCCTTGGCGATCGCGACGACCCCGGGGATGTCGGTGACGGCCAGAACTGGATTAGACGGGGTTTCGATGTAGATAGCCTTGGTGTTGGGCTGGATGGCGTCTTCCAAGGCGTTGAGATCCGTCGGGTCGACGAAGGTGTGCGTGATGCCGAAGCGCGATAACACGTCTTCTAGAATCCGGAAGGTGCCGCCGTAGACGAACTTAGACACCAACAGGTGGTCGCCTTGCGAGAAGATACTCAACACGCTGGAGATCGCCGCCATGCCGGTGGAGAACAGGTAGCCGAACTGGCCGCCTTCTAGGGCTGCGACCGCTTCTTCGCCGGCTTTACGAGTCGGGTTGCCGCTACGTGAATAATCGAATTCACCAAAATGATCGAAGTCTTCTTGGTAAAAAGTCGAGCTCAACGCGATCGGCGTATTCACCGCGCCAGTGGCAGGGTCTTTGACAGTCGTTGCTTTAATAATCTTGGTGTAATCATGCATAGTGAAGTCTCCTTTGTGCACGTCAGGTTATCTCTTGGCGCCGGCGAGGGCCTGGTCGAGGTCTGCGGCGATGTCGTCTTGGTCTTCTAAGCCGACGGAGATGCGAATGAGGTTGTCGGTGATGCCCAGCGCTTGTCGCTGAGCTTCCGGCATGTCGTGGTGGGTCTGAATCGCAGGCACGGTGACTAGGGTTTCGACGCTGCCGAGGCTTTCTGCGAAGGAACAAATCTTCAAGCCTTGCAAGAAGCGATCGACATCGTAGTCAGTGTTGAGATAAAAACTGATCATGCCGCCGATCCCGGCGTAAAGGACGCGGTCAACGCTCGCCAGCGTACGCAAGTGTTCAGCGACGAAGCGGCCGTTGGCGGTGTGCGCGTGCATCCGAATATTCAGCGTCTTGAGGGAGCGAATCAGTAACCAAGCGTCGAACGGATCGAGGTTTTGGCCGGTCGTCGTCAGTTGTTGGCTGACCTGTTCGGCGATTTCAGCGTCTTTGACGATGACGGCACCAGCGAGGATATCATTGTGGCCGCCGAGATATTTGGTGGCGGAATGAACGACAACATCGGCGCCTAGCGTCAACGGTTGCTGATAGATGGGAGTCAAGAAGGTGTTGTCCACGGCGACGAAGATATCGGGGCGCACCGCGTGGACAGCAGTGGTGACCGCTTCGATATCGATGACCTTCATGGTCGGGTTAGAGGGCGTTTCCAGCCAGATCAGGCGCGTGTTCGGCTTGATTGCCAGCAGCAGTGCATCGACATCGACGCCGTCCCAAGTGTCGTAGCTGATCTGGTAGCGATCTTGGCGCTCATCGAAGTAGCGGAAGCTGCCGCCGTAGAGATCATCAGACGCGATGAAGTGGTCGCCGGTGCGCGTGAGTGTCGAGAAAACTAGATCGATGGCGGCCATCCCAGAGCTGACGGCGAACGCTTGGGTGCCGTGTTCGATCGTGGCGAGTTGCGTCTCCAGCAACGCCCGCGTCGGCGTGGTCAGGCGTGAGTAGTCGTAGCCGGTCGATTCACCTAATCCCGGATGGCGGAAGGCAGTAGATAGATACAAGGCTGGGACGACGGCGCCTGTGCGTGCATCATCGGAACCATTAGCGCTTTGAATGAGTTGAGTAGCGAGTTTAGCCATTAGCAAGCCTCCGAGAGTTGGTAGTTTGTAGTGTGTTTAACCAGGCATCATAGACGAAAGTCGCGTCGGTGTGCCAAGTGTTATGCGGTTGTAGATCGGCATCGAAGTAATGTGCCGGCAACGGCGTGTTTTGATCTTTGTGATAATCGCGATAGTATTCCGCGCGTAAGGTGCCGGTTTGATATTCGAGGTGTCCGGCTAAGTACCAAGAGTTAGTCGTGGCGTCTTCGATCAAGGTGGCGCCGAGCCGATCATCACCGGCGATGATCTGGCCGCGGTGAACGGCATTCAGCGGAATTTTGAAGAACCGCGACTGCGGCATGGTGAGGCCGCCTGTGGTGTAGACACCTGAGATCTTCTGGGTGAGTTGCCGGCCGGAGAAGGTTCCATCGACGGTGCCTGCGGCGTATGCGCCCCAGCAGATGAACAAGGCACCGTCTGTGTGGGCCTTGCGCCAGGTCAAGATACGGCGGAATTCCGGCCAAAAATCGATTTGGTGAAAGCCCAGACGGTCGAGCGGCGCCCCAGTGACGATCAAGCCATCGAAGTGTTGTGACTCGACTTGGCTGAAGTTGGTGTAGGCTTCGCGGACCTTGCTTTCATTATTATGAATGTGATGCGTGTCTGGTAGGCAGAAGGTCAACGCTACAGGTTGCGTGCCGGCAGCAAAGACGTTTGCGAGTTGGCGCTCGGTCACGGCCCGATTGGGCATGAGGTTCAAGACCAAGAGCCGTTTAGCATCGGGTGCAGGGGTATCGTTCGTGCGGGTTAACCCGCTTAAGATCGTGACTTGAGCCATGTGCAAAGCCTCCATTTCAAAATAATAAAAAATCCCGCAATTCTTCAACTGAAGAACTGCGGGACGCTTTTGCGTGGTACCACCCGGATTCTGTCGTCTGTCACCAGACGGCACTCTATCGTACGGCAATGATGCGATACGATGACGCGGTAACGGGCGTACCCGGCCACCACTTACCAGACGGCTCGTAGTGACGTGACTCAGAGACCATTTTCGATGTGGTTACCTCACTAGCTTCCACCGACCGCTAGCTCTCTTGAGAGGAACACGCATTTACTTATCTCGTCAACGTAATAATGATTATTGCAATAATACGTCATTTTCTCATTTTGGTCAAGTGGCGTTATCATTTTTTTCACATCTAAGGCCTAACTGGCGGGGACGCACAACTGGCCTTTTGGAACGTCACATCACTGGAATATTCGGGCACATGAAAGGGGCCGCGACATCAGTCACAGCCCCTTCGTTGATTAGTTGATTACTTCGACGGTCGCGTATAGGACCCCAGCAGAAGGGATCTGGTTGTTCGGCATCGCGACATCGAGCTGATTCGGGTTACCCGCGGCAAACGAACCGGTATCGTTGACGGTCCGAGTCCACACGGTGCCGTCAGACAAAGTGATCTTCAATCGCGTCCCCTTAGGGAAGACAGACAGGTTCGCGGCGACGCCACTGTAGCCCATGTTCGAACCCATCGCGGCAGGGTCGTAAAAGCTCAGCTTGAAGGTGCCTTTGTTGGTGGTGGATTGTGTCGTCGTTGCCGTCTGCGTGGTGGCAGCGGCTTGTTGCGTCTGCGCTTGTTGGGCCTGCTTGGCCTGAGCCGCCTTTTGTGCGGCTGCTTGTTGGGCCGCCGCCTTTTGTTGCGCAGCTTTTTGCGCAGCGGCGCGTTCTTGGGCCTGTTGGGCGGCCGCAGCGGCGGCTGCTTTGGCCTTAGCCTCTGCGGCTGCCTTGGCTTCAGCGGCCTTCTTAGCCGCTTCGGCACGTTCTTGCGCCTGAGCGATCGGGTTAACGCCAACCTTGATCACGATTTTGTGCGCTGGGTGTAACATCTGGTTGGTCTTAACGATCGTCTTAGCGGATGCTTGGGCGCCGGCTTGCGTATCGTTAGTTTGCGTCTGGTGTTGTGCGGAAGTGGTCGTGTCGATCGCTTCGACAGTTTTGGTTGCGGTATTGATGGCGAACATGCTACCGATAACGGTCATTGCAGTGGCTGCCATGAAATGTAGTCGTTGACTTAAGATAAGATTCACTCCTATTTGAATGTAACGTTCCCCTTAACATTGAGCAGTATATGGGAAGGGTGTGTCAGCCGGATACCAACCGCATGACAAAATCGTCTGATTTCGTCATATTGTTACCCGCTTGTTACACAAGCCCGGCGAAATATTTTTGTTACATGATGGCGTCGCCCACAGCGGCCTTTGACGTCCAGATGGGCTCGGCTCCGTTCGGACATTTAGAGGGGAAGAGTGGGTCTTACCGACGAATTCGGGTATAATGAAGATACTTATGTCGAATGGGGTGATCGTGTGGCGATGTATCGGGAGAAACGCTTCGAGCATATTAAGCGGCTGTTAGAGACCAAGCAAGAATTAAGCATCGAAGACATCATGAATGCAGTCGGGGTCTCGCGCGATACCGCCCGGCGCGATATCGTGGCGCTTGATGCAGCCGGAGCCGGGCGCCGGACCCGCGGCGGCATTGTCAGTATGACGTTCGGGCATACGATTCCAAGCTACTCCGAACGGCAAAAGTTGTTTTCTGCGGCGAAGAGTGCGATGGCCGTTGCGGCCTTGAAACTCATTCGCCCAGGGGGGGTCTACTTTGTCGATGACTCCACGACACTGCTCAAGTTGTCGCAAAGTATCGCTATGCCGGTGACGATCTACACGCATTCACTGGATAATGCGATCGCGTTGGCGGTGCGCCCCGAGGTGACCCTGCATCTGTTAGGTGGGAATCTGAACCACCACGCCCGCTTTTTCTATTCTGTGACGGGCTTGGAGACGCTGGGGAACATCGCGTTTGATGCCGCGTTCATCGGCGCGACGGCGATCCGCCAAAAAGGACTTTTCTTCGCCTATGAGACTGATGCGCGCATCAAAGCGGCGGTTGCCACGACGGCCAAGCAGGTCGTGGTGGTCGCCGAGGCCCAGAAGTTCCAGACTGAGGCAACGTACCGCGGATTCACGCTCGATGCGATCGACACGTTGATTTCTGACGCGCCGCTGACCTCGGTGCAACAGGCGTGGTTTGCCCCGAAGACGACGGTGGTTGTGGCCAAACCTTAATCTGTGCTTAAGGTTCGACCGGTATTCTATTGATGGTTCATGTTAATTGATAGAATTTAGATGAAGCAAAAAATTAGTGAATGTGGGTGAGCATGTGACCGAACCATTAGTCTCCGTGATTGTGCCGGTTTATAATGTTGAACGGTATCTTGAGCGGAGTGTGCAGAGCTTAATCGATCAAACTTATTCGAATCTCCAACTTCTTTTGGTCGACGATGCCTCTACCGATCATTCGGCAGCGGTGATCGCGCAGTTCGCGACAAGAGACGCGCGCGTTCAACCCGTTTATTTCGCCCATAATCGTGGTGTTTCTGCCGCGCGTAATGCGGGTCTCGCCCAGGCGCGCGGGCTTTACGTCGCGTTCATGGATGGCGACGATTGGGTGGCACCTGATTATATTGCGAACTTTGTGACCCAGCTTGAGGCGGGGCCTTATGATCTGTTGGTCAGCCCATTTTACACGGATGACCCCGCTCCGCAACCAGTTTCCGAGCGGCTGTGCAGTGATCGAGAACTGACTCGAGGTCAGCTGTTACGAGGGATGCTGGCACCGGTAGGCAAAGTGCGAGGATACTTGTGGAACAAGTTTTATCGCCGCAGTGTGATCAAGACCCTCGATCTGCATTTTGACGAACAGGTTGCCATCATGGAAGACGAGTTATTCAACACTGCGTATATCATGGCGACGAGTCGCTACTATTATTACGGCAACCCGGGCTATCACCATGTGGTGCGCTCGGACTCAGCGACGCAATCGCTTGGTGTGATCGGAGCGGTACCGCAACAGCTGGCGGCCTTGTGGCAGATCGGCCACATCATGATCAACGAGAAGCGCGTCGTGGGGGTTGCTGGGAACACGTTGCGTAAGGAGGATCCGAATCACTGATGAATAATGATTTATTGACGCGCAAGCAGATTAAGCGTCAGGCCAAAGCCCAACTGCGACAAAATGGTATCTGGGGGCAGATGATGATCGCCAACCTCTTACCGTGGTTGATCACAGTGGTGTTCACGCTGTTGACACTGTGGGGAATGGCGAACTTGATGGCGCATTATGGGGTCAACAAGCTGGCGGCAGATCCAACCGCCTTCGCCGTTTATTACCGCGACCATGCTGACAGTGAATCTGGCCTCCTCAAAGAGCTGATCTTGCTGTGGTTTAGCCAGGGACTTGCCTTCACCGCGCTAGACGTTTATCGCGGCAAGCTCAAGAAGGTCCATCCCGTTCAGGCCGTTATGCGCTTGTTCAACGGCAAGTACTTCTTTGGAATCTTGGCGGTGGCGATCTTGGTTGAATTTATGCAAATCCTGGGCTTCTTTGCCTTCTTTTTCCCGATGATCTTGGCGTATTTCGGGCTTTCGATGAGCTTTTATGCCTATTATGATGGGAGAGAAAAGGCACGTTATGGCGCGCTTCAGGCGCTGGGCCATTCCTGGCGCATCATGCGTGGCTTTAAGCTTGATTACTTCGTGTTGAAGCTGTCGCTGCTGGGTTGGACGATTCTGGAGGCGATCACGTGGCACCTGTTCGATTTCATGATCGACCCGTATCTTCAACTTGTTGATGCCGGCTTTTATGAGAATGTTCAGGCACATTATCAGCGGCAGGTTGCGATGTCAGCCCAGCCATAAAAAAACGCCTTCGGCCTTGATTCACAACGAATCGAGGCCGAAGGTGTTTTTTGGCGCTCAGTAAACTTTCATCTTGGTTAGTGGCCAGTAGCGCCAAACCACAACCGATTGGATCTTGTCTTTGGCGATGAAGCCGAAATCGCGTCCATCATGAGAAACCAGGCGGTTATCTCCCATCACAAAATATTCGCCTTTCGGCACGCGCTTCGACTGGGTCGATGCGAGGGTGGCGATGTTGAAGTTATTGGTGAATTGCAGCGAATCGACGGTGACGCCTTGTTGGCTGGCATAAGCGCGTAGCTCTTTTTGCATGAAGCTAGACTTGAGGTACGGTTGAGCCTGGACCTTGCCGTTGACGTATAGTTTGCCTGATTTAACGGCAACGGTGTCGCCTGGCATGCCGATGACTCGCTTGATGTAAAGCTGACCTGGCTTATCTGGCGCATCGATTACCACGATGTTGTTGCGATGCACTGCCTTGTTCCGGACAGAGTATAGGCGATCGCCGTTTTCAAGTGTCGGTTGCATCGAGGTTCCCTGGACGATGTCTTTGCTCAAAACGTAGCGCATGAGCAATTGTGTGCCGAGAATGACGACCAAGAACAAAACGACCAGTTCGATCGTTGAGCGCACGAAGCTATTTTTTTCTTTCTTCAACGAAGACACCTCGAAGGATTATTTTGCGTTAAGTTTAACACATCAAGGGGCAATTACAAAAATCTGTGTCTGTTGGGCCGTGGTTTGCACGGAGGAAGTCGGTGTGCTAGCCTGTTATATGGAAGTTTTCAGAAAATCGCGCGCAAAGTAATGCAAGGCATCAACGAGGAGGAAATTCATGAGTGTCCTGACTGTCACGCATCTATCGCAACGCTTCATTGACAAGCAGTTGTACCAAGATGCGAGTTTTCAAGTGAATAAGGAAGACCATCTTGGGATCGTCGGCCAAAACGGGGTGGGTAAATCCACCTTGATCAAGATCCTCACAGGGGTGATCGAGCCTGACGAAGGGACGATCGTGTGGCAAAAGCACTTGCGCGTCGGGTACTTGGACCAATATGCTAACTTGCAACCCGGGCAGACGATCATGGATTTTCTCAAGACAGCCTTCGCGCCACTTTACGCCAAGGAAGCTAAGATGAATCAGATCTATGCCGATTATGCCGAGAATCCCGACGACGACCTGTTGGCTAAGGCCGGTGAGCTACAAGAGGCGCTAGAGGCCGGAGATTTTTACGATCTCGAAACCACGATCGAAACCGTGGCGACCGGGTTGGGCTTGGATGCACTGGGGTTTGATCATCCCGTCGACGAGTTGTCCGGAGGCCAGCGCTCCAAGATCATTTTGGCGAAGCTTCTATTAGAGAAGCCGGACATGTTGTTGCTCGATGAGCCGACCAACTATCTCGACGTCGGGCACATCGAATGGTTGACTGACTGGCTCCAGCAGTTCGAAGGGGCCTTCATCGTGATCTCGCATGACTTTGACTTCTTGCAGAACGTCACGAACGCGGTCTTGGATATCGAGTTTGCGCAGATCACGAAGTATACGGGAACCCTACAACAGGCGATGCGTCAGAAGGAAAAAGACCACGAGACTTATTTGAAGGCGTTCAACAAGCAACAGGCCCAGATTCAAAAAACCGAGGCCTTCATTCGCAAGTTCAAGGCTGGGTCTCGTTCGACGGCGGCACGGTCGCGTGAAAAGCAACTGGCGCATGTTGAGCGCCTGACCCCACCGGGCAACCGCGCCAAGGCGCATCTGGAGTTTCCGTACACTCCGGTGCAGCGGCAGATCTTGATCGATGTCAATAACTTGGTGGTTGGCTACGATAAGCCTTTGCTGGCCCCGATCAACTTCTCGGTGGCCAAAGATGAGGTGATCGCGTTGGAAGGGTTCAACGGGATCGGGAAGTCGACACTGTTGAAGACAATCCTCGGCCGCCTGCCTGCAATCGATGGCTCCGTTAGTATCGCTGAGAACGTCGTCTTTGGCTACTTCGAACAGGAACTACGGTGGGCGATTCCGAAGCAGAGCCCGCTTCAGTTTCTGATGGGAGAGTACCCGGCTTTGAGTCAGCGGCCGCTAAGGCAGGTGCTTTCACGCACCGCCTTGACGCGTGAAGAGGCAGATAAGCCCTTACAGCTATTATCCGGTGGCGAGCAGAGTAAGGTGAAGCTGGCCGACTTGATGCTTCAACAGACGAACATCTTGGTGATGGATGAACCGACGAACCACTTGGATGACGATACGAAAAACGCCTTACGAGACGCATTGGTCGCTTATCCCGGTGCGGTCTTGCTGGTTTCACATGAAGCAGGGTTTTACGATGATTCATGGGTGGATACCCGGATCAACATTGAGAATCTTCGTCATTAGAAGGCTAACCGCCTGCACCGCACGATGCGTTGTTTGAATCGTGCGGTGCAGGCGGTTTTTTGAATTGTGCGATATGGCTAGCGAGCCGGAGGCGTATGCCAATCTAATAGTTCGAACGTATAGGTGATGGTGGTCGCTAATGGGGCATTCGCGTTGGTGGCGCCTAAGTGATGGGCGGCGGCAATTGCCTGGGTGAGCGTGAACGGCCGCTCGAAGGCCTGCATCAGCTCGGTTGCCGTCGTCAGGGTTTGCCGAGTATAGGTGAAGACCTGTCGGTGATAATCAATATGGTACGTTTGCAATTGGTCGCGATAGGTCATGATCCGGTGCGGGTCGGCTTGATAGGCAACCGGGACAGGCCAATCGAAGTGGCGGGCGAGCTTCTGAAGCTCGGCGTTAGACTGTCCGCTTTGGGTGTTGACCGCGACGGCCTGAGTGGCCAAGTCGCCGAGACGCATAAGCTCGGAAGCTTGCAGTGTCGGCAACTGACTGATGAATAAGAGGTCGGCGACTGGCGTGTGAGGCAGCGAGTGCCAGTCGGCTTGTTGATAGGTGACGTTATGGATGTGGTGGCGACTCAGCCAGTTCTGGGCTTCGAGCAACATCTGGTGCGACCAGTCATAGGCGGTGACGCGGCGTGCGTGTTGTGCAAGGGGAAGGGTGTAGCGCCCGGAACCCGCGGCGACCTCACCGACCGTCATTGAGGTGAGCGGGTAGTGCCCAGCCAGCGCGGCGATGACGTCAGTCTCGATAGGAAGCGTTGATTCTTGTTGAATGGCGGCATAGGTGGAGGCAAATTCGTCCCAATCGTGTGCGTTCATCGGAAGACCTCTTTTCAGATTTTTATTTACAAAAAGGGTTGACGCATACCCCTACAGTTGATATGATATCAAAGTTGTCTTTTTGATAACACCGGCGTTTCCGAAAGGTTAATGAAAAAAGTTGTTGACACTTTCTGAAAAGCTTGGTATGATATAAAAGTTGTCGCGAGCGCAAATGAAGCGCTAACGAAAAAGAAGATTTAAAAATTCTTCTTGACAACATCGAGTGAGATATGATAAACTAATCACGTTGGTTGTATCTTATCGACAAGGTAGTCCTTTGAAAACTGA
>CAKQZO010000034.1 GCA_934293835.1 uncultured Lacticaseibacillus sp.
CTAGAAAGGTTTTAGACTATAAAAGCCCATCTGAGGTTTTCTTTGATAAAGTGTTGCACTTAGTTTGACAATCTGCCCCAACCAAAAAAGCACCCCGACCGATCACGGCCTGAGTGCAATTCTAGTTACCCGTCTCGATGACGGATGCTTTGATTAACGGTGGATATAAGTGAAGTTGCTTGCGCCACTGACGGTTTGGGTGTTAGGACCACCCGGGTTGGAGAAGCCTGTCCCGCCTTGTTGCACAGTGATGCTGTTGCCGCTGACACCAACGACGTAAGCCACGTGTCCGTAACCAGCTGCTGCGGTCCAGCCGCCGAAGTTTTGGCCACCAGCCACAACCACGATGGAACCTACGGAAGGTGTGTGGTTGACGGTGAAGCCTTCAGCCGCTGCACTAGCGCCCCATTGGCCGCCATTACCCCAGTGGTTGCCGGCCCATGAAGCTACCGACTTCACATACCAGGTGCACTGACCCCAAGCGTAGGCATTGCCTGCAGAATCGCTGGACGTCTTCGAACCAGTACTGGTTGTCGTCGTCGCTTGGCTGGCGGTGTTCGTCGTGGTGTTGGAAGCAGTCGTATTGCTGGTTGCTTGCGACGTGTAGCTAGAGCTGGTGTTGCTTTGCTTGGCTGGTGTTGCCGCTTGCGTGGTCGTCGTGGTTGCCGCAGTCCCATAGTATGGGGTTGCGCCAGCAACCCATGCATTGGCCCCGACCTTGTACCAGGTGTAGCCGTTAGCGGTCGCTGTCGCGGTGTAGGACCGCACAGTCCCGGCCGGTAACGTTCCGGAGACCCCGTAGCTGGTGCCTGCACCGCTCCGTAAGTTGGATGAGACGGTGGTCTTAACGCGACCAGTTGCGGCTGTCACGGTCGCCGTGCTAGCTGCTGGTGTCGTGGTCTTAGCGGCGGTCGTTGTGGTCGTGCTTGGCGTCTGCGTAGCAGTCGTCGTCTGAGTGGTTGTCGCACTGGTAGCAGGCGTCGTTGCGGTTGTCTTTGTCGCGGTTGTTGCTGCGGCGTTAGACGTTGCAGGCGTTGTCTGCGTTGCGGCAGGGGCTTGGGTAGTCGCCGTGGTGGTTTGGGTTGTTGGCGTAGCCGCAGTTGCAGGCGTTGCCGTCTGGCTACCGAAATATTCGGAAACCCCTGCGGAAGCGACCCACGCGTCTGTCCCCACCTTATACCAGGTATAGCCATTAGCTTGCTTGGTGTCGCTGAAAGTCAACACCTGACCAGGGTAGAAGCCCCCGGCGATCTTGTTGCTGGTGCTTGGCCCAACGCGCTTGTTTGCCGCATAGTTGACCTTCACCTGGCCACCAACAGACGTTGCACCGGCATTGGCCACCCACTGGTTATCGCCGATTTCATACCAAGTATAACCGCTAGCTTGTTCGGTTTTGTCATAAGTATAGGTCGATCCCACACTCAAGCCGCCAATGATCTTTGCATCGGTACCCGCCTTTTGGCGTAAGTTCGATGAATAGTCGACGCGCAACTTGCTGCTTGCAGAAACATCCTTAGCTTGGCCTTGGGCAACCAAAACCCCGGCAAAGACTGCGGTACTGGTTAATAAAGATGCTGTTAGTTTGCTGATTTTCACGTAATTTCCTCCTGGCGTGGCACTCGTTAACATAGAAACAATCATTATTGGCCGATCACAGAAAATTCATCTCGCGATCACCTTTTGATAACCTGAGTTTAACAGGTGAATTTTACGTGAACGTTACTTAACAAGAACAATCCAGATACATATTGAGATTTAATAACGATAATCACGATCGTAACGCGTGCACTCCCGCTGTTGAATAACAATCTGCCCCACTCAGCGCAATTTGCCTGGCACAAAAAATAAGGGCCTGTGATAAAAAATCTACAGTCCCTTTGTTATACCCGAATATTCCGATAATGCGCCGTCCCAATCGCCCCGATCTATTAACCGAGATAGCCGATCACCATCGCCACAATCAGAATGATCAAGACAATGGTTGTGATCCAAGCGTACAGCCGGTCTTTTTCCTTGATGAAGGCATAGATCGATACCACCACTCGCAACACTGGCGTCAAAATCAGCAGAAAGATCCCGAGCATCATCACGGCATACGGTCGCAATTGCACAACACCGCGTAAGATCGTGCTGACACTGTGCGGATGCACGCCAGCGGCATAGCCGGTCTGGCCGGTAACGAGTAGCGCCGCTAAGCCGATCACAAGCACAGCCGCGGCAATCAGAACTCCGATCTGCATGATTTTGCCGATGATTCGTTCGATATCATCGATTTCTTTGCGCAGTTCGTCTGACATCAGATTGTCACCCCGAATCCTTTAAGCAGCATCTGCAAGCTCATGTACCCGATCACGGGAATGAAGATCAGCCGCAACACCTTGGTCGGCATGATCTGCATCACGCGTGTTCCGATCGTTGCTCCGATCAAGATGCCGATCGCGATCGGCCCGGCAATCTGTGGCTGCAGGGAGCCATTGAAGAAATACACCGTCGCACTCGCCGCACCGGTAACCCCCATCATCAGGTTCGAGGTTGCGGTGGAAGGCTTCAGTGGCATCTTCATGATCGAATCCATAGCCAACACCTTGAACGCCCCAGAACCAATTCCCAGAAGACCGCTGGCCATCCCCGCGCCGAACATCATCGTGAAGCCACCGGAAACGTTGGTCACCTTGTAGTTGACTTCTTGCATCGTGTTCTTATCATAATACGCCCCGTTTAAGCGGAGCTTTTCCGCCAACGGATCGGGTTTGGCAATACGCGCTTTTTCGCCCTTGCCGATCAGCTTGCGCACCATGTTGTAGGTTGAAAACAACAGTAGCGCACCAAACAGGAAATACAGGAACTGCCCCGATACCAGCCCGGTGATGACCGCGCCTAACACCGCCCCCACCGTGGTGGCGATCTCCAGAAACATCGCCACCCGCAGGTTTAACATCTCGTCTTTGAGATAGGCGATGGTTGCCCCAGAGCTCGTCGCGATCACCGCGATGATCGACGCAGCGATCGCATAACGGATCGGCAAGCCCATGACCAACGTGATGACAGGCGTGACGATGATCCCGCCACCCAGGCCCAACAACGCCCCCATGATCCCTGCCAAAAGGCCGACTCCGATCAGTAATAATGCCTGCGTGATCATGCCTTAGTCGCCCCCTTGCGCGTCGCCTTCTTCGTTGCTGGCTTCTTAGCAGCGGGTTTCTTGGTTGTGGACTTCTTGGTTGTGGACTTCTTGGTTGTGGCTTTCTTAGCAGCCGGCTTGCGCGTCGTTTTCTTGGCCGCAGGCTTCTTCGCTGCCGGAACCGGTTCTGGCTTTGGCTTGGCCGCGTTTTCGGCAATCAAGGCCAACTTCTCTTGCCCGGCGGCAATGATGGCCGCCTGCTGAGCGCCCTTCGTCTGCACATAGTCGTCGAGCGTCGCCACCTCGTCGATGCGTAATCCTGAGGCGTTGACGTACTCAGAGATCACGATCAGATACAGGCGCAACGGTACGAGCTCCTCCGGTTCCAAGAAGTTAATGATCTTCTTGGCATCGGCGAATGGCAGGTTAACGATCCCTGTTTCTAAACGGATGACAGTCGGTTCCTTGCTGGTGATAGTCAGTTGGGCTTGGATCAACTTGCCATCCTCAAGGGCCGTATCGACGGCCGCAAACACCGGTGCCAGCGCCGCGTCTAGGCCGTCTTTGGTGACCGCCTGCGGGGTTGTTTCTTGGGCAAACGTCGTGTAGTTGCCGTCCATGACCGCGTCTTGGAAGGCCTTGGTATTGATCTGCATGGTAATTATGCCTCTTTTCAGAAATTCATGACATGGCCAATGATAGCGTACTTAGGGCGAACGGTTCAACTTTTTTACCAACTCTACTATAATTGTAAGAAAAGGAGGTGATCATTTGGCTACCAACCGCATCGGGGTCCGTGAGTTCGTCGAGTTTACGGTGCGCACTGGCGACCTCAACCCCATCACTACCAGCTCCAACAACACTGCCTTGATCGGGGCCAAGATCCATCGCCACCTGCAATCCGCTTACGATGACACGTACGCCAAAGAAGTCTATCTACACCAACTCGTTTCGGTCAACGACACGACGTATGTCATCGACGGCCGCGCCGATGGGGTGCAAACTACCGCCTCTGGGGTTGTCGTCGAAGAAATCAAGACTTCGGCCCGCTCATGGGACCAGCTTCCGCAAAACACCAAGGATCGCTACTGGGCCCAGGCACGCGTCTACGGCCACTTTTTGTGTGTCGACCGAGCGCTCGATCAAATCACCTTAGACCTCGTCTATTACCAAACCAGCAATGACGCGGTCACCCGCTTTTCGGAAACCCACACCGCCGAAGAGCTCAGCGTCATGTTCGATGATCTGCTGAACGAATTCGGTGACTGGCTGCGCATGCGCAGCGACATCATCCAAGCGCGCGATGACAGTATCGCGACCCTTGATTTTCCCTTTCCCGCCTATCGTCAAGGCCAACGCGAGCTGGCCGCCGCGGCTTATCGCACCATCGCCAACGAGACACGCCTGTTCGTTGAAGCACCGACCGGCACTGGCAAGACGATCTCGACGCTTTTCCCGACGATCAAGGCAATGGGCGCGGGCCTGATTCAACGTTGTTTTTACCTCACGGCTAAACAAAGCACCCGCCACGTCGCCGAAAACGCGATGGCGTTACTCGAGACCCATGGCCTCCACGCCAAGAGTATCACGCTGACGGCCAAAGACACGATCACCTTCGCAGACGAGCCCGACGACCCGACCAAGAATCCTTATATGCTTGGCTATTACGACCGCCTCAAGCCTGCCTTGAAGGACATGTTCGCCAACGAAGACGCTTTGACGCGCAGAACCATCGAGCTCTACGCCAAGAAGCACACGCTAGACCCCTTCGAGTTTTCACTCGATGCCAGTTTGTTTTGTGATGTGATCATCTGCGACTATAACTATTTGTTCGACCCCGCCGTTTACTTACAGCGCTTTTTCACTGAAACGGATACGGCCAACTTCTTCTTAATCGACGAAGCGCACAACTTGGTGTCCCGAGCACGGGCGATGTATTCCGCCGAGCTCGATGACGCGACCTTCACCCAGCTCAAAGTCGCCTTAGCGCCGTTCAAAGGCGCAGGCCTGCCGGCGATCAAGGCCAACATCACCAAGCTGATCACGGCCTTCGACGGTGTGCGTCTGAGCATGGCCAACCAGCGCGAAGTCTTCCAAGCCGCCCCGGTTGAGGATTTTGTTGCGGCCTTGAATCACCTCAGCGAAAGCATCCACGACTGGTTGACCGGTGAGTTGCGCACGAATCAACAAGCTGTCGTCGATTTACTGTTGCCGGTTTACTTCGTCTGCCTCGGCTTTTTGCGGATCTATGATTTCTACAACGATTGCTTCCGAACCAAGCTCACCGCCACGGCCGACCGGCTAGTCATCAAGGAATTGTGCCTAGACCCCAGCGCCTTCATCAGCGACTCACTTGCCAAGGGGCGCGGGGCCATCTTGTTTTCGGCGACGCTATCGCCACTACCTTACTATCAAGACGTGCTCGGTGGTGCCGAAGAGAGCCTCGCCTACCGCCTGCCTTCACCCTTTTCGCCCGCGCATCAGGCCGTCATCGTCACCGGCAACATCCAGACCACCTACCGCCAACGCCAACAAAGTCTGCCCGAAGTGATCGCCAGCCTCACCGTGATGGTTCAATCTCGGCCCGGCCACTATCTGGTCTTCTTGCCTTCGTACGCCTATCTGGACTTAGTCGCAGACGCCTTCGCTGCCGCCCAGCCAGACATGGCCGTCATTCGCCAGACTGGCCAGATGGACGCCGAGGCCCGCGCCCAATTCCTGGATCGGTTCCGTGAAGACCCCACCCCTTGCATCGGGTTCGCCGTCCTCGGCGGCATCTTCAGCGAAGGCATCGACCTCAAAGGGCCGCAACTGATCGGCGTGGCGATCGTCTCGGTCGGCTTGCCCGGGCTTAATTCCGAAACCGATCAGCTACTCGCCTATTTCGACCAAATCAACGGCAACGGGTTTGCCTATGCCTATCAATTGCCCGGTTTCAACAACGTCTTACAAGCCGGCGGGCGCGTGATTCGTGGTAGCCACGACACCGGGGTGATCTTGCTGATCGATGCCAGATTCTGCCGACCAGACTACGCGGCTTTGTTTCCCCCGCATTGGGCCCACGCCCAAGTCACGAACGGTTTAGACTCCCTGGCCACGACTCTCACGAACTTTTGGCAAACTATGGAAGGACCTTCAGATGAAAACGGCACTGACACTTGATCTGGAAAAAACGCTCTACGCCTACTGGGAGGACCAAGGCGCAACCGCCGTGGAAGAGGTGACGATGCCCAATGATGCCGGGATCGTCGACACACTAGTCCGGCACAACGATGGTACTTGGCGATGTTTTGAACTCAAAGTCACCAAGGCTGATTTTCATTCCAGCGCCAAACTCAGCTTCATCGGCAATTACAATTACTTCGTCTTCCCGGCACCGCTATACACGCGGATTCAAGCAGAGATTCCCGCCCACATCGGCGTGCTCACGTACCGGGCGTTTGCGCCTCAAGCCATAGCGGCCAGCGTCACGCCTCCGGCCACACCAGGCCAGCTGACGATTGCCAAGCAAGCTAGTTATCAAGCCTTACAAGTCGACGAAGCCGCGCTGACGACGCGCTTCATCGCCAGCCTCAACCGCGAAGTCAACAAGGCCAAGCGCACCGCGCAAGGGCTGAGCGCATTCAGCAACGAGCAACTCATGCGCGAGTTGCGGCGCCGAAGCCAAGATTACGCCGTATATGATCCGGCGGCCAACCTTTACGACCAGTTCGAGGCCCAATTGCACAGCGATACCATCGCAACGTTGCAAGAAGAAGTCGATGCCTTGGCCGCAGAACTCGCTCAAACCAAATTAGAGGCCCGATGATGGACTATTACCCGCTGATTCGTGGGCGCCAATACGATCTGTTGGCCTTACAAGCCTGCCTTAAGACTCTGAGTCCCCACATCAAGCCGATCATCGAACCGGTCAAAGACATTGCCGCCTTACCGCGGACCGTCACGGCGTTCGCTAAGGCCGCGCACCCACTTTATCTCATCGCCAACCCGCAAGTTGGCCAATATGGCTTACTAGCCTCTCCCAAACACGCCTTGCCCGCATTACTACCGGCACCAGTGGCCACCGCACGCTACTTTGACCCTTACCCCGCGGCACTCACACTGACCCAAACCAAAGCCCAAGTCCAACTGCTCACCGCAGAACAACTAGCAGTGATTCCCAACGCCGCAAGGATGCGTGCCGTTCACCATCCCCGCGCCATCTATCTCGAAGACCACTACCCGCAGCGCGATCGCACCGAAGGGTATTACACTGTCCAAGACGAGCTTTATCAATACCCCTTGGCTACCTTACCTGGGGTCGGCTTTGCCGATTATCCGTTAAGCACCCGGCACTACTCGGATACTGGCTATCCCCAACGCGCGATTGCACTGCACCTCTTATATCCGCGAGATAACATGCTCTGGCTACACCACTTCGTCTCAGTCAACAACGCGGCCTATCACGACCCTGGGACCAAGTTTTTCGAAGCACTCAGCCCAATCCATGCCTGGCTGGCCACACAACCCCAAGCTGCCACGCCAGCCTTGACCCAACTGTTGACCTTGGATCATTTTCCAGGACTAGGAACCGTCAGGAAATTGCAGTTGATGCATTGGCTGACGATCGTCGACCGGTGGCTGACCGCATAAAAAAGGGATTGTGACAAAACGCCACAGCCCTTTCATGTGCCCGAATATTCCAGTGATGTGACGTTCCAAAAGGCCGGCACCGAGCAGATAGAAGCACCACACTAGGTCCAAAGTTCGGACCCAGCGTCTGCTTAGGCTATCCGTTGGCCCCAAAACCGCCTTTTGTCACAGCCCCGCATAAAAAAAGTCTGCCCATCATGATGATGAGCAGACTTTTTAGATGGCGTTTACAGCACCCGCACCCCGAAGGAAGGCGCGAAGTAACTCGAAATCGAGGAGATCTTAACGTTTTCACCAGGTTGAGGTGCCGCAATATATTGGCCGCCACCGAGGTAAATCGCCACGTGGTAGGTTGCCCCATGGCTACCCCAGAATACCAGGTCACCAACTTGCAGGCTGGCGATGGAAACAACCGTTCCGGCGTACTCTTGGGCACCGGTGTAGCCGCCGATTTCCTTGTTGGCACCGTTCAGGTAAGCATAGTGCGTCAAGCCTGAGCAGTCGAAGCTGCTAGGTCCTTTGCCGCCCCAAACATAAGGCTTGCCCAGCTGGGCCTTAGCAACGCTGATCACAGCCGCGATCCGTGCCGCGCGAGAACCGTTGGCGCTAGCAGCAGTGGTTTGCTTGACCGTGTTCGTTGGCGTTGCGGTACTGGTCTGAGTCGTCTGACTGTTTTGGCTAGTCGTTGTGGTTGCTTGAGCTTGCGTCGTGCTTTGTGTTGATTGGGCGCTTGCCTGACTAGCGCTCGTGTTGGACGTGCTTGCAGTATTCGTGTTTGCTTGCGTGGCCGCACTCGTGCTTGTTTGACTTTGAGCCGGGGTTGCCGTCGTCGTCTTTTGGGTTGTTGCCGCAGGCGTTGTTGTGGTTGCCTTGGCCTGGCTGCTGTTAGCCTTGCCTTGTGTACCGAAGAAACGCGCAGAAACATAGTTGCCGTCACTCAGCTGGTACCAAGTTTCGCCGTTCACCGTCGTCGTCCCAACAGCCGTAACTGTTGTCCCAGAAGTCAGGTACTTACCAGCAGTTTGCGTGTAGCCGGCGGACTTCCACTCAGTCACAACGCTGTCTGTGTAAGTAACCGTGAGTGACTGACTGGCCGTCGCAGTCGTGGTGCTCGTCTTAGGCGTTGCCGTCGCAGTTGTGGCAGGCGTTGTCGCCTTTGGCGTTGCCGTGGCCGTTGTCGTTGTGGAACTAGCCTTGGGAGCAACTGGCGTTGCGGCTTGGGTCGTCGTTGCGGCAGGCGTCGCCGCTGCACTGGTGCTGGTCTTAGTCGCGGCGGCGGCATTCGCAGCAGTCGTTGCGGTATCGTCAGCAGTCGTCCCAGTACTTGCATTCGTCGTATCAGCCGCTTGAGTTGGCGCTGGGGTCGCAACCGCTTGCGTCGACTCAGTCGCAGTAGTTGCGGCCTTCGTCGCTGTTGCGGCTGTAGCCGTCGCCTGGGCGCTACCCGCTTTGGCCGCATAACGCGCAGGCACGTAGCCACCGTTGCTCAGCTTATACCAGGTCTCACCATTGGCCTGAACCGTTGCCACTGCCGTCATGTTGCTGTCAGCAGTCAGGTACTTGCCAGACGCACTCGTATAACTCGTGCTGTTCCAGATCGTCACTGCGCCTTCGGTATATGTTGCTTGAACGGCAAACGTGTTGGTGTTCGTCGTCGTTGGCTTCGCTGTTGCGGCATTAGCCGTGCTGGTCGCCGCCGGCGTTGCGCCTTCTACTTGGAGGTAAATTTCCGGGATCCATTCCCCAGCACCGATCTGGTACCAGGTCGTCCCGTTGACCGTCTTTTGGCCTTGGATGGCGATTGTCTGATCCTTCACCACGTAACGTTTGACCGACTTGAATGCCGGGGTCTGCCAGACGGTCGTTGCGCCGTCAGCATAGGTGACTGTCCCGGTTGATGCACTGACTTGGTTAGGTGCGATTGCTAATGTCGCAGCACCCGCAACCCCTGCCAGGCCAGCGGCGATCGCTAAGGCCTTCGTTGACTCTGTCATCTAAATTCCTCCAATCGAAATTAACATTGCTTTTAATAGCTTTAGTTTTTCTTAAATAGATAGTATCAGAATAACACCTTTAGTCACGACACACACGCGAATGCGCGTTCGCGTATTGACGAAAGCGCATCAAAAAGGCCGCCATCTCGGGCTTAAGCCCGAGTGTCGGTCAAATATTACAATCCTTTTACAGTTGCCAATGCAAGCGTAATCATATCGTCAAAACTCGTCTGCCGTTCTTCGGCGGTGGTTTCTTCCCCGGTCACCAGGTGATTGGACACCGTCAAAATCGCCAGCGCCTGCCGCTGATACTTGGCCGCCAACAGATACAACGCTGGCGTTTCCATTTCCGTGGCCAGCACGCCGTATTTGATCAGCTTATGCCGATCCATCTCGTCATTATAAAACCGATCCTCGCCTAAGATGTTCCCGACGCGAACCGACAATCCCTGGGCTTGCGCCTGGTGATACGCCCGATCGAGCAAACCAAAGTCTGCTAATGGCGCAAAATACATCCCGGCTCCGAATGTGTTCAAGATGATACTCGAATCGGTCGTTGACCCTTGTGCCAGCAACACGTCGCGGACTTGCACCGCCGGGTTCAGCCCGCCGGCGGTACCGATACGAATCAACACCTGAACACCGTAATCTACCATCAGCTCCGTCGCATAGATGCTCATCGACGGGATACCCATACCGGTGGCCTGAACGGAGAGCCGCACGCCGGCATACGTCCCCGTGTACCCGAATGCGTTGCGCACCGTGTTGTAGCAGACCGCGTCTTGGAGGTAATGTTCCGCGATATATTGCGCGCGCAAAGGGTCTCCTGGTAGTAAGACAACCGGTGCGATCGCCCCAGCCGGCGCATTGATGTGTGTACTCATGACGACTCCCTTCTAGTGCAACTGTTCCAAAAACGACGTCCCAATCCCGTTACCTACCACGTCAAAATTGGCTAGCACCGTCGCGCCTAAGTCTGCAAAAGGTGAGCGCACCCCGAGATCGCCACCGCCTGATAGCGCCTTGCTATACGCAATCAACGGCACATACTCGCGCGTGTGGTCGGTGCCTACGAAGCACGGATCGTTCCCGTGGTCTGACGTGATCATCAACAGGTCATCAGGCGCCAGCGCCCCCAGCAGTGTCCCCAGCTGGGCATCAAACGCCATGAGGGCCTCGCCATCCCCTTGCGGATTGCGTCGGTGGCCGTACATCGCATCAAAATCGACCAAGTTGGTGAAAATAAAGCCCGGTCGTCCTTCTGCCACAGCCTTAATGGTCTGCACCATCCCGTCGGCGTTACTCGTCGTGTGTACTCCCGCAGACAACCCGACCCCGGAGAAAATATCGTTGATTTTCCCAATGCCATACGTGGACACGCCGGCTTCTTGCAATCGATCCAGAGCCGTTGGTGCCGTCGGCTTAAGCGTGAAATCATGCCGATCGCTAGTGCGTGTGAAGGTGGCCGCTGAATCCCCCGTATACGGCCGGGCAATAATCCGACCGATTCGATAATCGGCGATCGTGATTTCACGAACGAATTCACAAATCCGCATCAGCTCCGCCAGCGGGATCACCGCTGTGTTGGCGGCGATTTGAAGAACTGAATCACCTGAGGTATAGACGATCAGATCCCCTGTTTTGAGCTGTTGTTCACCGTAATCGGCAATCACCTCAGTGCCGGAATACGGTCGATTCACGATCACCTTGCGCCTCGAGAACTGCTCGATCTGCTGAATCAGCGCGGATGGAAAGCCTGCGGGGAAATAGCCCAGCGGCTCAGTCACCGGTAGGCCCATCATCTCCCAGTGACCATCCATCGAATCCTTGCCCGCCGAAACCTCAAACATTTTACCAAAATAACCTGCCGGCTTGGCCACCGGCCCAACGCCGAGAATCGGCCGCGGCCGGGCAATGTTGCCTAACCCCAAGCGCTGCCAATTAGGCAAACACAGATCTCCGTCGAAGAAATCCCCGATATGCCCCAGCGTGTCTGCCCCATTATCGTGAAACGCCTTAGCATCTGGAGCCTCGCCTATCCCAATCGAGTCAGTAACGATTACGATGACACGGTCAAATTTTGTCATGCCAATCCGGCCTCCTTAAATAGCGCCACCCCTGCGCTAGAGCCGATGCGATCGGCCCCGGCAGCAATCAGCGCCTGCATCTGCTGATAGGTATGAATTCCGCCGGCGGCCTTGACCCCGAGCCGGGTACCGACCGCTTGCTTCATCAAGACCACATCGTGTACCGTCGCCCCACCGCCAGCAAACCCGGTGGCAGTTTTGACAAAATCCGCATCTGCCGCCTCGCTCAAGACGCACGCACGCGTCTTCTCCTCATCGGATAACAAGCCGGCTTCGATAATCACCTTAAGCAGCCCGCCTTTGGCATGTGTCGCCGCGGCGACCGCTTGAATATCCGCACGCACCTGATCGTCGTGGTGCGCCTTGAGTTCACCGATATTCATAACCATGTCGATTTCCTGCGCCCCTTCATCTAAGGCGTGGTTCGTTTCGGCCACCTTCACCAAGGTCGTGTTGGCCCCTAGCGGAAACCCGACGACCGTGCACACCTTCACGTCACTATCCGCCAAGGTAGCGGCCGCGCGTGGCACCCAGTATGGATTGACACACACCGAGGCGAACGCATAGCGCTTGGCCTCGGCCACCACCACATCGATCTGGGCTTGGGTCGCATCAGGTTTTAACAAGGTATGATCAATATACTTGGCCAATGGCTTCATTGAAATCGCTCCCTTTCGGATTCATTATCTTTATCTTACCATTTTGCCTTCAAAAAGTGACGCGTGCTTATCTTCGATATCTATGCTCACAACGCAAACACCCCCACATCACGGATGCGAGGGTGTTTGCGTTTATTGATATTGCCGTACGACCGGGGTGGCCAAGGCCTCATCGATATGGGCGGCTTCCAATTCGTCTAGGCACTTGATGCCAAACGGCTGGTAGCGCTCGGCCAAATCGATCAGCGGTTGAATGTCCTGCTCCCCGGCACCAGGAATCACGGTTTTCACCAACCGGGCGGCCCCAGGCGTCCACTGATAGTCTTTGATGTGCACCGCCACGATTTGATCAGCGAAACGCTCGAAGGCTTCCTGCAAGATGCCGACTACATCATGGTGATCAGGTTGCAGCAAGTTGACTGGGTCGATGATCAGCTTCAATGCCGGATCATAATCAAAATGTGCGAGCAACGCCGCCGTCTTATCCAGCGAATAAAGCGGGTGATTGACTCCGGGCTCTAGCGCCAGCATCGTTCCTGCCGCATGGGCTGCGGGCAAAACCGCCGCCACAGCATCGATCAGATCTGCAAAAGGCTTGGCCGCAAAGTTTTTCTCTGTATACGGGAAGCCTACTTCAACACTCCCAGTTTCGGTAGCGACGATGCGTGTCCCAAATGCTGGGGCATAGCGCAGATACCGTTGCAAGCGGGTCAACGCCGCCTGCCGCCCCGTCGCATCTGGGTCGATCATATTCACATAGCAACTCAAAATCCCGACTTCAACGTCGTGATCGGCAAACGTCCGCCGCACGTAATTGCCTAAGCCTTGATTGATCTTGTTGCCATGATCACTCACCGTTGGCAATGAAAGCGGCAAGGCAAACTGCAAGGTATGGATGCCCCGCGCCTCAGCCGCCTGAGCTAATCCTTCAATATCATCTTGGACAGGTAGATCATGTCCTCGAAAACCAAAATCACGTCTCACGATCGTTCCTCCTTGGTCTTTACGGTTCTTCGTCGAGCTGCACGTGGACAACGGGTTAGGCCCAACGGTACACTGGACTGCGCAAGCAAGCTTGCTCCTT
>CAKQZO010000035.1 GCA_934293835.1 uncultured Lacticaseibacillus sp.
TAAGATCAATTGCTGGAAAAAGCTGCATCGTCACACATCTCCTTAAAGGCACGCAGGCCATTGAGCCCGACGCGACCACTTTTTTCTGGGTGAAACTGCATGCCGACCACGTTATTCTGCTGAACGACGCTGGGAATCGTCACGCCGTACTCGCAAGTCGCCGCGATGTTTTTGGCCGCGGTTTGGACGTAAAAGGAATGCACGAAGTACGTCGCGGTTTGGTCGAACACTTGCCCGAAGCGATTGTTGGCCTTGCCCGTGTTGGTATCCCAGCCCATGTGCGGGACCTTCAAGCCGGCTTTTTCGGGGATGGCGACCACCGCGCCAGGCAACAAGCCCAACCCGGTACTGTCGCCGAACTCTTCGGAACGATCAAACAACAGCTGCATCCCCAAGCAGATCCCGAGCATCGGCTGGCCGGCAGCGGCCTGGCGCTGCAAGACGCCGACCAAGTCGCGGGCGTTGAGTTCAGCCATTGCCTTGGCAAAAGCGCCGACGCCTGGCAAGACGAGCCCTTCAGCCTGTTGGATCACGGCAGGATCGGCGGTCAAGACGCTTTCGATCCCGAGAAAATCCAGGGCCTTTTTCACATTGCGGACGTTGCCGGTATCATAATCGATGACTGCAAGCATCAAATCACCCCTTTGGTCGATGGAATGCCGATCACTTCCGGATTGATGGTGACGGCCGTGCGCATCGCCCGGCCGAGCGCCTTGAACAGCGTCTCGATCTTGTGGTGGGTGTTGCGTCCGTACAAGACGCTGGCGTGCAAGTTGAGCTCGGCGCCAAACGCGAAGGCCTGAAAGAAGTCTTGGGTGACTTCGGTGTCGTAGCCGCCGAGCTTGGGATTATCGAACTCTGCGTCAAACACCAGATAAGACCGGCCGGACAAATCGATCACAACGCGCGACAGCGTCTCGTCTAACGGGACGAAGGCCGTGCCGAAGCGCTCGATTCCCGCCTTATCGCCCAACGCCTGCTTGAAGCACTCGCCGAGCACGATGCCGACGTCCTCGGTGGTGTGATGCGGATCGACCTCCAGATCGCCGTCTGCTTTGACGACCAAGCCGAAGCGGCCGTGCTTAGCAAAGGCGTTGAGCATGTGGTCGAAAAAGCCGATCCCGGTATCGATGTCGATCGTCGCATAGTCATCGAGGTTCAAGGCGACTGAGATCTTGGTTTCTTGCGTGTTACGTGTGATTTGGGCTTGACGCATCTGTGAGTCCTCCTTGAATGGTGACTTTAGAAGCGAGATTCGATCGCGCGGGCGTGGCCTTCCAGCCCTTCGGTGCGTGCCAGGGTCGTGATGGCCTTGGCCTCTTTGCCCAGCGCTTCTGGCGTGTATTGAATGAACTGGATGCGCTTGACGAAGTCTTCAACGCCCAGAGGCGAGAAGAAGCGCGCGGTGCCGGCGGTCGGCAGGATGTGGTTAGGCCCGGCCAGGTAGTCGCCCAGCGGTTCGGAGGCGGCGCGGCCCAAGAAAACTGAGCCGGCGTTTTGAATCTGGTTGAGGTAGGTGATCGGCTCATCGACTTGCACTTCCAAGTGCTCTGGGGCGATCAGGTTCATCAGCTTGAAGGCAGCATCGAGGTCTTCAACCACCGCAATGAAGCCTTCATCTTGGACGCTCGCCGTGGCGATCGCTTGGCGCGGCAAGGTCTCTAGCTGGGCATCGACTGCGGCGGATACCGCCTTGGCGAGTTCAAGGTCCGGTGTGACCAGCATCGGCCGCGCGAGTTTATCGTGTTCGGCTTGAGAAAGCAGGTCGGCCGCGACTTGTTGCGGCTTGGCGTTGGCATCGGCGATGATGCCGATTTCTGAAGGCCCGGCGATCATGTCGATGGCCACCTGACCGAAGACCTGTTTCTTCGCCGTGGCGACGAAGATGTTCCCTGGGCCCATGATCTTATCGACGCGCGGAATGCTTTCGGTGCCAAAGGCCAAGGCCGCGATCGCCTGGGCGCCGCCGACTTGATACACCGCGTCGACGCCAGCGAGCTTGGCCGCTGCCAAGACTGCGGGGTTGATGCCGGCTTTTTGCGGCGGCGTCACCATGACGATGTTTTTGACCCCGGCGATCTTGGCCGGCAGTGCGGCCATCATGATCGTCGACGGATAAGCAGCGGTACCACCTGGCACGTACAAGCCGACTGCGGCTAGCGGCGTGAGCTTTTGGCCGCGAATGACTCCGGGTTGTTCGCTGTCAATGAAGCCGCGGCTGACCTCTTTTTCGTGATAGCTGATAATATTTTTCTTGGCCAACTTCAAGGCTTCGATCAGCTCGGGCTTGCAGCTCGCATAGGCCGCTTCGATCGTGTCGTCGGCGACACGGAAGGCCTCGACCTGCACCTTGTCGAACTTCTCGGAGTATGCTTTCAGCGCGGCATCCCCGTTTCGCTGAACGTTTTGGATGATCGCACTGACAGCGGCTTCGACTTCTGGCTTGCTTGCAGCTTGTTGCTCGCGCTTGGTGACTTGCGATTCTAATTCGGCAAAACTTCCGGTGAGAATTTTCATAATGCGGCCTCCTGAATGGCTTGTTGTAGTTGGGTGATCAAGGTATACACCGCTTCGCGCTTCTGCTTCAACGCGAGCTTGTTGACGACCAGGTGCGTCGAGACTTGTTGCAGTTCGGCGTAGACCTGTAAGTGGTTTTCTTTGAGTGTCGTGCCGGTTTCGACGATATCGACGATCGCGTCGGCGAGCCCCACCAGCGGTGCGAGCTCGACCGATCCTTCGATCTTGATGATTTCGACGTCTTCGCCGATCGTCGCAAAATAATCTTGGGTGACGTTCGGATACTTGGTGGCGATGATCTTGCGGCGCGTCTGGTTGGGGTCAAAATCCGCGGTGGACGCCAAGACGAAATGGCAGCGCCCGGTTTTGAGATCGAGCATGTCGTATTGGGGATTGCGTTGCTCAAACAAGATGTCCGAGCCGACGATGCCGACATCCATCGCCCCGCGGTTGAGGTAGGTCAACACGTCAGGCCCTTTGGCCAAGATCGTGTGATAGCGCGGGTCATCGTTGAAAATCAGCCGGCGCCCCTTGTTTTGAATCGCGGTGATGTCCATCCCCGCCTTGGCCAGCAGCGGCAACACTTGCTTTTCCGTGCGGCCCTTGGTTAATGCGATGTTTAAGCTCATGCTTGCCCCTCCTGACTCAGATCGATCAACTTGGCGCCTAAGGTCTTGGCGAGATGCTCGGCCTGCGCCCGCGTGTCTTGCAGACACAAGCTGGCGTTCGGCGTCTTGGCCACCAGCGCCTGGGCTTCTTGCCACTGCGAGGCTTCAAAATAAATCAATACCGGCGTCGTGGTCGGTGCCGGCGCCACGCTTGCAGCCAGCGCGTCTAGGTCAAACGAGAAGCCGACTGCAGGCTGCAAGGTTTGTTGGAAGCTCGACAACAGGCGATCGTAGCGCCCACCCGAGAACAGGTAATCAGAAGACTCCCGCCGGTAAGCGTGAAAGACCAGCCCGGTGTAATACGGCTGTGGCGACGGACTCGACAAGTCGATCGTCAAATTCAGATGCGGGCAGTTAGCCTGCAAGAAGGCCACCGTCTGAGTCAGATCCGCCACGATCGTCGCCAACGCCGGGATATCTGGCAACTCGGCCAAGACCGTCTTTGCCGGGCCGAACACCCATGGCCATTTGTGTAAGAATGCGGTGAGGGCGCTTGGAGCAAGTTGGGCGATCTTAGCTTGATAGGCGGTCAGGTCCTTGGCATACAAGGCCTGCTTGATGCCGGCGCGGTTGGCCGCCGGCAACTCCGCCAGTAAGGTGTCAACGAAGCTGGCGTCTGACAACTCCAGGGTCACATCATCAAGCGCGAGGGTTTGGCAGATGTCGCCGGCGAGGCTCAAGCATTCCCATTCGGCCTTGAGACTCTTGTAGCCGATGATCTCGACGCCTGCTTGCGTGATCTGGTTGTAGCCGCCTGAGTGCCGTTTCTTGATGCGGAACACATCGCCTGAGTAACACCACTTGGTCGGCGGCGTGATGCCGGTCGTGCTCATCACCCGCGCGATCGGCAACGTCAGATCCGGCCGCAACACCAGCGTCTCCCCCGTATCTTCGAGGAACTGATACGCGTTTTCTGGGGTCGGGGCCATGGCGCCGAAGACGGCGCGATATTCGAGCACCGGGGTTTTGATCGGGTTGAAGCCTTGTTGCATGAAGCGCTGCGTCACCAGTTGGGTCAGCTTCGCCTTGCGCTCGGCCAGCGGCCCGAATTCATCACGGGTGCCATAAGGTAAATTTCGTTTAGACATGTTGTCCCTTCTTTCCCATCGATCATCATGGGGATGCAAAAAATCGCCCACGACGAGTTAACACTCATCGAGGACGATTATTCTACCGCGGTTCCACCTCTGTTCACTATCTCCTTACGAAGACAGCCTCACACTGCATCATAGCGGCGGCCGAAGCGATCGCTATGGTGTAGCTATGATAACGCAATTCCTGCGTGACCGCCTACTCGATTCAGCGGCCAAGTTCATAGATGTGGACGTGTTGGGTAGCGATCCCTTCTCAGCCAACGGGACTCTCTTAACACCCTGAACAACACGCGGTTTCTAATCACAACTTCACTTGATTAATGCTTATTTAATATGTCTATCATAATAACGCAATCTTCCAGGAAGTCAACCCTTCCCGCCAAAAAGTTATTTTTGGCGCACAAACGCGAGATAATAGCTGATCGCCGCGACACTCTGCGCCGAGGCGATGCGCCCATCACGCACCGCGGCGATCACTTCGGCCAGCGGCACGAACTGGCTGGTGACGAATTCGTCGGCATCAAAATGTTGCGCCGTGCGCTTGGCGCGATCGACACGCGCCAAGATTAGATGCACGACTTCATCAGTCATGCCTTCGCTCGAGCGAATCGCGACCATGGCCTCAAGGCTTTGGGCCAGATAGCCGGTTTCTTCCTCCAGCTCCCGCTTGGCCGCGGTCAGCACGTCTTCACCAGGATTGATCAGCCCGGCCGGCAAGGCGTACGCCTCGGCGTTGATGCCAACACGATATTCGCGGTTGACCAAGACCTGATCGTCTGCGGTTAGCGCCAGTAGCGCGACGGCCGGCGCATGTTTGATCAAGTCGCGGTGGACGGTCAACCCATCCGGGGTCTTGACCACCTGCTGCAAGACATCGAAGATATGGCCGGAATAGGCCGTGGTGGCGGATTGGATCTCGCCTTTGGCAGTATTTTTTTGAATGAACATCTTTTCCTCCAGATAAACAGGCTTTTGGAACGTCACATCACTGGGATATTCGGGTACGCGAAGAGGCTGTGACGATCGTCACAGCCCCATGCTTACCAAATCGTGATGCGCTTGGCCGGCTCCAGATACATGCCGTCGCCTGGCTGCACTGCGAAGGTCGAATACCACTCCGCGAGGTTTTGCACCTGCACGTTGGCCCGCAACTTGGCCGGCGCGTGCACGTCGATCGACAGCAGTAGCTGCATGTATTCCTTGCGGGCCTTCATGCGCCAGATCTCCGCCCAGTTCAGGAAGAAGGCGCGCAGGTCACAGTCGGGAAGTCCTTCCGCCGTCTCTAGCGCCGCGGCCAGGCCGCCAGCATCCGCAATGTTTTCCGAGACAACCAGCTTGCCGTTGACCTTGCCGGCTTCGGTGTCCAGGCCGTCGAACTGCGCGATCATCGCCTGAGTCAGCTCCTGGAAGTGGGCGTAGTCGGCTTCTTGCCACCAGTTACTCAGGTTGCCGAACTCGTCAAACTGCGCCCCGTTGTTGTCGAAACCATGCGAAACTTCATGCGCGATCACGGCGCCGATGCCGCCGAGGTTTTGGCTCGCACTTTGCGTCAGCGAATAAAATGGTGCCTGCAAAATCGCGGCTGGAAACGTGATGTCGTTGCGCGATGGGTCGTAGCAGGCATTGACCAAGTGGCCCGGCATCCCCCATTCAGTGCGATCGACCGGTTCGCTCAGCTGCCTGAGGTGATAGGTGTGGCGGGTCTTGGCGAGTGCCAAGACGGCGGTCATGAGATCCGCGCCGGCCGGGACGTGCAGCAAGTCGTACACCGCGTTGGCGCGGTCCGGATAACCCATCTTGAGCACCATCGTGTCCAACTTGACGATCGCCTTGGCCTTCGTCGGGGCCGACAGCCAGCTCGAGTTGGCCAGACGCTTCTTATAAGTGGCGATCATCTTCTCGACGAGCCCGGTGACATCGGCCTTGGCCGCCTCACCGAAATACGTGCGCCCGTAATAGATCCCGATCGGCTCGGAGAACATCCGGTTGGCCAGGCGGTACGCGTGCTTGGCGTGGCTCGGCGCCGCCGGCAAGCCGGATAGCGCGCGGCTGAAGCTGCCGCCGAGGACCCGCAACTCGTCGGAGAGATACCCGGTGTTCGACAGCAACTCGGTCACATACGCCCAATGCACATATTGCGTGAAGGTGTCTGCGTTGAAAAGCTGGGTGACTTCGTCTAAGAACCGCGGATCGGCGACGATCACCTGGGCGGGATGCACCGGCAAGATCGCATCGGCATATGGGCCAAAGGCAAACGCGCCGAACTTGGCCGCCACATCGGCGAACGGCCGCGGGTTGTAGGCCTTAGGGTAGTCCGCCCATTCCTCAGAGCTCTTGACATGCGTAGCGATCGCCGCGTCAAAGGCGACGGTATCCGCCAGATAGGCGGCTTGGTCGGCCGCACTCAGGTCGGTTTGGGCCAAGACCTTGGTGGCCATCTCTTGCCACAAGCCGAGCAGTTGCTTGCCTTGGGCGTTGTCGGCGGCATAATAGGTCGTGTCTGGCAGGATCGTGCTTGGCCCCGAGATCGTGAAGGCGTTGTGCGCTGTATCTTTCATGTCGGGCTCAACCCCGGCGGCAAAAGGCAGTGGGAACAAGTCGGCATCGAGCTTGGCCGCCTGTTGGTTGAAGGCCGCCAAATCTGTGAGCCCACGCAGGGCCGTCAAGCGCTGCAAGACCGGGGTGATGCCCGCCGCGTCGCGACGCTTGAAGTCAGCAGCGAGTTGATACAGGCGCACGGCCTCTTGGAAGTATGCATCGGGCGCCGGTTTCTTGCCTTCCGCCACGGCATCGAAGTCGGCCATCAATTTCTTTTCGACATCGTCGGCGAGATCGGCAAACCCTCCTGTGGTCGGTTTGTCGTCAGGAATCACAGCGGTGGCCGCCCAGTCACCGTTGACGGCTTCGTACAGATCATCTTGGTATCTTGTCATTACCATTGCCCCTTTCGGCTTCTATCTGACAGCCATTATAGCGCAGTGCCTTGGTCATTGCACTTGTGAAAATATTACTTTGTGCGCAAGGGTTTTCAAACCTCAGCATAACGCTTACAATAAGGCGGTAACCAAAAGATAGGGGGACACAATCAATGTATTACGTCATAATGCCTAAGCACGATATCCGCGAGAATCTCGCCACCGAACAATACCTGATGAACAACAAGCAGTTCGCCGAACCGCTGCTCCTTTTCTATTATGAAGCGCCGAGTGTCATCATCGGCCGCAACCAAAACGCGCAAGAAGAACTCAACCTCGACTACATCCAACAACACAACGTCACGGTCACCCGCCGCACCTCTGGTGGCGGGGCCGTGTATCACGATCTGGGTAACCTGTGCTTCTCTTTTGTCGTTGATTCGGATTCCGAGGAATTCGGCGACTTCAAGTCGTTCACCCAGCCGATCGTCGACGCCTTGCACAGCATGGGCGCCACCACCGCCGAAGTCTCCGGGCGCAACGACATCTTGGTCGATGGCCGCAAGTTCTCCGGCTCCGCGATGTATTCGCGCAACGGCAAGACGTTCTGCCACGGCACCTTGATGCTCGACGTGGACATGACCGAGGTCCCGAAGGTCTTGAACGTCCCTGCCGACAAGATCGCCTCTAAGGGGATCCAAAGCGTCCGCAGTCGCGTCACCAACCTCAGGCCGTATCTCGACGAAAAGTTTCAGGCGCTGACGGTGCCTGAATTCCGCGACATTTTGTTGACGCGGCTGTTCGGTGTCGATGACGTCGCGGCCATCAAGGACCGCGAGTACCACATCACGGCGGCCGATCAAGTCGCGATCGACAAGATCAACGCTGAGGTCTTCTCCAACTGGGATTGGAACTTCGGCAAGTCACCGGTGTACACCAGCAAACACCGCAAACATTTTGACATGGGCACGATCGACGCGCGGCTGACCACCGACGGCGGCAAGCTCGTCGCCGTGAAGTTCTATGGCGACTTCTTCGGGCCCAAAGACGTCCAAGACATCGCCACGGCCTTGGAAGGCGTCGTGTTTGACCGCGCGCACATTGAATCCGCGCTGGCGCCGTTTGATCTCAACCAGTACTTCACCGGGATTCCGCAAACCGACATCGTCGCCTTACTTGTCGGCTGATCACCCTCTAGACACTAAAACAGCGGTTGCGCACGAGCGCTCAGCCGCTGTTTTTTTCGTGGTTAAGGTCATGCCCAGGCGATCTGGACAATCGCGTATTCGGGAACGCGCTTGGCGCCTTTTTGCGTCGTGATCGTGACCGTACTTCGTTCCTGGTAGGGTTTCACGCGTCCGGGGGTAATCGCGTCGATCACCCCGTGCAGGCGTTGGTGATCGAACGTCTTCACCTTGACCGGGCGTTTGGTTAACAAGGCATCTTCTAGCAGGCTGATAATCTCCGTGGTGCGTTGACTCATGGCATTTCCTCCTTATTGATGCAACCGGTTACAGGCATAGTATACCATGAATCACCACCGCACGGGAGCCACCCGTCGATTCGCTTTTAGAATAATTTTCATAGGAAATATCGAGCGATTAATTATTCGAAATAACTAAAGTATCATTATATATTATTTTTTACGGTTTACGTTGAATATACAATCGACTTTAGTTAGACTGTGGGGGTAAAAGAATAGATGCAAAAGCATCACAGGAGGATAACCATCCATGAAACCCCTATTGTTAGCAGGCGGCGTGCTCGCTTGTCTCACGTTGACCACCACACCGGTGCAGGCTGCCGAACAAAGTGCCCAAACCGAAGCCAACGTCAAGATCGTCGCCGATGACAGCGCCGATCAACTCACACTGACCTCGGCACCAGACTTCGACTTCGGCACCGTCAAGGCGTTGGACATCTACAACGGCTTCGCCAAAGACCACGCGACGGTCACCCAGCCCCTGACGGTCGTTGACGGCCGCAAGCAGGAAAGCCAAGGCGGCTGGCACCTCACCACTACCCTCAGTGCGTTCAAGAACGGCACGGATACCTTGAACCAAGCGACGCTGAGCTTGGCCACAACCGCCGCGGCTCCAGTGGGGATGGCCTTAGCCGGCGCCACGACGACAGGCACGGCCCAAACTGTCTTGACCCACGACACCGGCCGCGGCACCTTGACACTACCGGCCACGGCGATCACCGCCAGCCTAGATCAAACCGCAACGCCTGATGCCACAGTGGCCGCAGACGCGCAATATTCGGCCGAATTGAACTGGACTTTGACCGGGAACGTTGCGGCGCAAAGCCTGTAGTAATGCTTCTGGGGTTGAGACCACCGTCTCAGCCCCAGTTTTGTACGCCTAAGCCCTGACCGTCGCAATTTTAACGAAAGGTGATCAACTTTGTCGCGTTTTTTCCTATTGTTCACACTCGTCGTTGGCCTCTGGCTGCCGGCCACGCCGGTGCAGGCCGCAGGCGCCGAATTCTCTGTGGCCGCCGCACCGACCACCGGCTACTTCGACTTGACCCTGCACCCGGGAAGCACCAAGGCCTTAGCTGTCACGATCAACAACACGGCCAATGCGCCGCGCCGGTTCACCGTGGCGATGGTTCCAGCCACTACCGACGCAAGTGGCCAGCTCTTGTACACCGCCCACGCCAAGCTGACAGCCGCCGGCAAGCCGACCCTTACTACTTGGACGCCTGTGTCGCGCAAACAGGTCACGGTTGCGGCCCACGGCCGGCAACAAGTGACCTTGCGTCTGGCGATTCCGAACTCGGCGACGCCAGGCGAGCGCCTCGGCGCAATCGCCGTCACCACCCACCGCGCGTTTGCGGCTAAGCGCCAGGCTAGCATCCAAAACCGCTTCACGCTGGCCACCCCTGTCCATGTGACGATCGACCACCCCTTGACGGCGCGGCCACGACTGACGCTGACCCACGCGCGGGTGGCCAGCAACCACAGGCAACTCACCGCCACTTTGGCCAGCCACACCGCCCGCCTTTTCGGCCAGATCACCCTCCGGCTTGCCTTGGTAGATGCAACTGGCAAGCAACTGCTGCACACCACCCTGCACAACGCCCAGATGGCGCCTGGCGCGCGCATGCCGCTGGCCCTTCCCCTCGGCTCGCGCCCACTCAAGCCCGGCAAGTATTGGCTGCGCGTGCGCCTGGCTTCTGGGTCGCAGCACTACGACTTACGCCAGCCACTGACGATCACGGCCAACGCGGCTTACGCCTCCGCCAAACCGCCTTTCCGGACTGCGCCACTACCTTGGTGGGTGTTCGCCTTGATTGCGGCGGTCGTTGCCTTGACGCTGGCGGTACTCGGGCTATTAATCACGAGGAGGCGCCGATCATGACGACCATCACCCACGCCACCTTACACGTTGTCGGCCAGCTCCCCACAGTCGCACCGGGGACGCTGGCACCGACTGGTAACCAGCTCCTGCCGCCAACCGGTGAGCACCTGCACTGGTGGCTCACTTGGCTAGGCCTGGGCCTCATTTACTTGCTCCTGAGGCTCGCCACCCGGCGCAAGCGCCGGCGGTGGCTACTGGGCGCACTTGTCATCGGTGCTGGCTGGCAATGCGCACCAGTCATCGTTCAAGCCACCGATTTTGCGATCAATGCCCCGGCCGTCGTGTTCGCGACCAAGGCCGGTCAGCTCACTTACACCGCAACGGCGGCCACCCAAGCGCAGGTGCAGTGGCAACTCAGTCCTAATCTGACCACGGCACAGCCGCTCGCCAATCCCCTGCGGTTCACCGTCAAGCCCAGCACCACGATCAACTGGGATCCGCACCGCGCCGGCCTGCCGGCGAGTTTAACGGCCACCAGCAATACAGCCCAGGCGACCGCCGCCTTGACCGTTGGCGGCCTGCCTGCCATCGAAGTTGATGGTGAGACGACCAGCCAGGCCGGCTTCCGGTACACGACGACGGGGCTGACCACCTTGGGGGCGGCACTGCCACCGACCCGCTGGGCTTGGCGCTGGGAGCTGATCAGCACGAAAATGAGTGCGCGCGGCGCACTGGTGCCTGACGACAACAACACCCAGGCGCTGAGTGCGTACGGCGAAGTCACCGGCGCGATGGGTGAAACCACCACCTTGTCCGACGCGGCGGTCGCCTTTTCCATCCCTCGAGCCAGCGGCCTGTTCAAACAACTGCTCGCCGACACCGCCAACGGCCATCCCCGACTGCTGCGCCTGAGCGTCAGCGGGACGCCGAACGGCCATCCGGTCACCATCGTCTCAAACCTCGCTGGCTTCAGCGTGACCAAGCCGGCGACGACGCTGAAGCTCACCAGCGTGCCCGAGGCCTTGAACTGGACGCTGACCCCGCTGGCCGTGTATGACCGGGTGCCGCAGACGCAACAGCCCCAGCAGCCGCTGACCGTGCAAGACACCCGCACACAACCCGGCTGGCAGTTGGCAGCACGCCTAGAGGCAGACGCGGCCTTCCCGTTCACCTTGCAGATCGGCCAGCGCGGGCCGACCTTGACCGCTGCCAAGCCGGCGGCGGTGATCGCGTCTGGGCAAGCGGCCACGTTCACCCAGACGCCCGCCATCACCCTCACGCCGACCGGAACGGCTTTGACGCAAGCCTATCACGCCACCATCACCTGGACGCTCGCCTCCCAGGTGACCACCAACAGCTTATAAAAAATCCGCCTTCCTCAAGTTGCTGAGAAAGGCGGATTTTTTTGGCGCATCAGGCCTCTAGGTCTTGGATCCAGCCAAGCGCGATTGCGCGCTCACCGAGATGCGTGCCGATGACCGGGCCGAAGTACGAGCGTTCAAACTTGACCGTCGGGAACTTGATGGCGAGCTCGGCTTGCCACTTGTCGCCGGCTTCGGGGTCGTTAGCATCGATCACCCAGGCCTTGAGCGGATAGTCGACCCGGTCGAGCTCTTGTTGGAACAGGTCTTCGATGCGTGCGTACGCCTTCTTCAACGAGCGAATCTTCTCGAAGGCGACGATCTTGTGGCTGTCATCATCGAACGTCAACAGCGGCTTGATCTTCAGCATTCCGCCGATGAAGCCGGCCGCGTTGGACAAGCGGCCGCCGCGGACAAGATTCTGCAAGTCGTTGACCAAGAAGTATTCGCCGGTGGTGGCGCGCAAGGCGTCCATCTGGTGCACGATCGCGGTGACATCCGCTCCGGCCTTGGCCATCCGCGCCGCGGTCAACACCAGCTCGCCCATCAAAATGACGGTGATCTGCGAGTCGTAGACGACCACGTTGGCGTCTTTGACCTCGCTGGCGGCCGCCTTCAAGGTGTTGACGAACCCGGAGATCGTGCTGGCAAGATGGATACTCAAGATGGTGTCATAGCCTTCGTGCGCGAGGTCTTCGTAAAGCTTCAACACTTCCCCCAGCGGTGGCTGGGAGGTGTTCGGAAATGTCTTGGCCGAACGCAACCGCTCGTAGTAATCGGCGGTCGCGATGTCTTTGCCTTCATCATACACGGTGCCGTCTAAGATCACCGGAATCGGAACGACTTTGATATGGTTGTCTTGAATCTGTTTTTCTGAAAGATACGCGGTGCTGTCAGTGACGACGGCGATCTTCATGCAGTTCACCCACTTTGTTAGAATTCATGCTTCTAACTCTATCATAAATTGACCAACATTTGAATGGGCGGCGGATGGAGGTCGCCGTCAAAAACTGGTACAATAGAGACCAGTTTTTCATTCGCGCACGTTCTCTTGAGGCACACGCCGCAAGGGTCAGAAAGGAATTTGCTCATGTCATTTGACGGTATTTTCACGCACGCCATGGCCGGCGAGCTCAGCGACTTGCTGGTCGGCGGCCGCGTGAACAAGATTCAACAGCCCTATCCTTACGAGGTGGTCTTGACCATCCGCGCGGTCCGCAAGAACTGGCCGCTATTGCTGTCGGCGCATCCGGAATACGCGCGCGCGCAGATCACCCGGATTCCGTTCGCCAACCCCGATGTCCCAACGACGTTCACGATGACCTTGCGCAAGTACCTCGCCAGCGCCCAGCTTCTGCGCCTGGAACAGGTCGCCAACGATCGCGTGTTGCACCTCGACTTCAAGACCCGCGACGAATTAGGGGATGACCTGTCGCTACGGCTGGTCGTCG
>CAKQZO010000036.1 GCA_934293835.1 uncultured Lacticaseibacillus sp.
GGACTGCGCAAGCAAGCTTGCTCCGTCAAGTACACCCGTTACGCTACGCCCTAAGTACGGCCACGCTCCGCTCTGGTTTCTTCGTCGAGCTACGTGGCGCAACGGTGGGCTGGATAAGCTGTCCCGGTCACGCACTGGCTGCGCCAGCACGAGCCCAGGCCATCTTCTCCTCCCACCTAAAAGCGCGCCACTTCGCCCTGGTTTCTTCGTCGAGCTACGCTGAGCAATGCTGGGCTGTCTAAGTCATGCCGCCTTCGCGATGCTTCACATCTCTGCGGTGCCCTGCCTTAGACTCCCAGCATAAACCGCTCAGCTCCGCTCTGGTTTTATCCTGCTATCGCGGCTTCGACGATCGTTCCGGCGTGCTCTAGCGCGTCGGTGATGACGACTTCGTTCACGACCTGCGCGGTGTGGGCCGCGGCTTCAATCTTCGGCTGCATGCCCTTGGTGATCACGTTGGTGGCGATCAGTTGCGCGGCCTTTTGTGGTGTCAACTTAGGTACGACACTCCCCGCTTCCAATACGCCTGGCACGTCAGTCAGCAAGACCAGCTTCGCAGCGTGCATCGCCGTGGCGACCGCCGCGGCTGCCATGTCCGCATTCACGTTCAACAGTTGGCCGGCTTCGGTTTGCGCCAGCGGCGCCAAGACGCCGATATGATTTTCCAAGAAGCCTTCCAAGGCTTGTGCGTTCACTCCGGTGACGGCGCCGACTTGGCCGTAAATCGTCGCATCGAGAAAATCGCCGACCAGCAAGTGCTCGTCGCTCGTATTCAGCCCCAATGCCGGCAGGCCGTGCTGGTTCAGCGCTAAGCACAGTTGCGGTTGCACCAATCCGAGCAAAACGGCTTGAGTAACTTGCAAAGTTGCTGCATCGGTGACCCGAATCCCCGCCTTTTTCACCGGTGTCAGCCCAAACTTCTGGCTCCAGGCATTGATCTGCGGCCCGCCACCATGAATCAAGAGGACGCGGTTGCCAGCCTCACGCCAAGTATGCAATTGTGCGAAAAATGCCGGGGATAGCTGAGTCGCGGCATTGCCGCCTAATTTGACGATAATTAATTCTGACATAAGGTCCTCCTGCGGGGTGCTTTAGCTCCGGTAACTGGCATTGATTTTGACGTAGTTATAAGTGAGGTCACAACCCCAGGCTTGCCCAGTGGCATCGCCGGCATTGATATCGACATCGATCACGATTTTCTTGGCACCCATCGCCTTTTTGACTGCGTCTTCGTCGAAAGGCAATTCCAGAGAATCGGCTACCAGCTGATAGCCATTCAAGGTGATGGCCACGTGATCGACATCGATTGCAACATCGGTTTGGCCTAAGGCGCTGATGATGCGGCCCCAGTTCGGGTCTTCCCCGAAGATTGCAGCCTTGACGAGGTTTGAACCGACGATTGCTTTGGCCGCGTGCTGACCTTGCTGACGGTTGAGCGCGTGATGCACGTTGACCTCCACGAGCTTCGTCGCCCCTTCGCCATCGGCCGCGATGCCTTGGGCCAAGGCCGCCAGCACTTCGTTGAACGCCTGGGCGAACGCCTCGTAATCCGGATGCTTGGCCGTCAGGAGCTGGTTGTCGGCCAAGCCGTTGGCCATCACCGTCACCATGTCGTTCGTCGACGTATCGCCATCGACAGTGATCTGGTTGAAGGTCTCATCGACCCCTTGCGACAGCAACCCTTGCAGTTGCAGACCCGAGATGTTGGCATCGGTGAAAACGAAGCCGAGCATCGTCGCCATCTTCGGATGAATCATCCCCGAGCCTTTGGCAAAACCTGTGATCGTCACCGGCTTGTGATCGATGACGAGCTTCGCCGATGCAATTTTCGCATGCGTGTCGGTCGTCATGACCGCCGTCGTCACGCCGGTATCTTGCTTCAACGCCAGCGCGTCGATGCCCGCGTGAATCTTGGCCATCGGCAGCTGGGCGCCGATCAATCCAGTCGATGCGACCCCGACCAGATCAGGTTCGATCTCGAGTTTTTCCGCAACTTGCGCCTGCTCGCTGAGCGCGTTATCCCACCCCAACTGGCCGGTGCAAGAATTGGCCACCACGCTATTCATGACGATTGCCTGCAAGCGATGGTTGGTGCTGATGAGTTGCTTGCACAGCTTCGTCGGTGCGGCGACGAACTGGCTAGTCGTGTACGTGCCCGCCGCAGCGGCTGGGACGCTGGAAACCAACCAGCCCATGTCGTTCTTATCGCGCAAGCCCGCCTGCACCCCATCGGTGTAGAAGCCCTTAGGCCAAGCAAATTCATTCGTGATCGTCATGTGCGTGTCCTCCTTGATGATGTTTTTTTCTATTGGTTAGTAAGTTTCTGGTTTGAGATTTTCATGTGGCTCGCCCAACATTGCTGAGGATAAATCGGATTCGTCTTTCGTAGGCAGTTAGGCGGATCCGGGCACGCCACTCTTTTCGTCGAGCTACACAGGACAACGCGGTTGCGTCTAAGTCATCTCGGACGTCCACCGGCGGTGCCAGCTCCCGTCCAAGCTACCTTAGACACACCGCTAAGCCCGTCCTGTTTCGCTCTGGGTTTATCGTCGAGATGCGCGTGGCCAACGGGCTAGGCCTAACGGTACACTGGACTGCGCAAGCAAGCTTGCTTCGTCAAGTGCACACGTTACGCTACGCCCTAAGTGCGGCCACGCTCCGCTCTGGGTTTCTTTCGTCGAGCTGCGCTGAGCAACAGGCTAGGCATAGCGGAATTATCAGCTACGCAAGCAAGCTTGCTTCGCCGATAATCCACACTATGCTACGCCTTAAGTGCGCTCAGCTCCGCTCTGGGTTTATGGTAATGCCACGGTTGTTGGGAGGCCTGCCAGCGGATCTAGGTTGAACATCTGGTTGAAGTTTTGAATCGCCTGACCACCCGCGCCTTTGATGACGTTATCGATCACGCTGACGACCAGCACCGTGTTCGTAACCGGGTTGTATACCGCACCGATATCGGTGAAGTTGCTACCGACGACTTGTTTGAGCGTCGGCAAGTTGGTGCCGGTGAAGCGGACGAAGAAGTCATCTTGATAGGTGTCCGCGTATGCCTTGGCGATCGCTTCGCCGTCGACTCCCGGCGCGACTTTCGCATAAATCGTCGCCATCAGGCCGGTGGTCACCGGCAACAGCGTCGTGGTGAATTGAAGCGCTGGCACCTCAGGATCCCACTGCTGGAGCTCCTGCATGATTTCTGGAATGTGCTTGTGGGTGTTGATGCCATATAACTGCAAGTTCTCGTTCGTCTGGCTAAAATGCGTCAGCGCCGTTAATTTCTTCCCCGCACCGGAAGTCCCTGACTTCGCGTCAACGATGATCGAATCCTTCTGAATCAGGTGCTGTTGTACCAGCGGCGCCAGCCCTAGGAGCGTGGCCGTCGCGTAACAGCCAGGGTTGGCAACATACTTATGTGCACCAACCGTGGCGAATTCGGCGAGGCCAAAATGCGCCTGCTGCAGCGCGGCTGCCGGAGCTGCTGGTTTGTGGTACCACTTCTCATAAGTGGCCGGATTCTTCAGTCGATAATCACCGGAGAGATCGATGACTGGGAAGGCTGCGGCGATGAACGGTTCTGCGAGTGTGTTCGTGATTCCGGCGCTTGTGGCGAAGAACAACACGTCGTTGTCTGCCATGATCGCCTGTGGGTCATAAGGAAGCAACAAGTTGTCCTCGGTCGGGCCGAACTGAGGAACGGCCTCATACAGTGGCACCGCGGTCGTTTGGTCGTGACCATAGAGGTTGATGACATCGACACTCGGATGTCCTTTGAGAAGTTGATACAAGACCATGCCGGCATAACCGGTGACGCCCACTAACGCTACTTTCATAAATCATTGCTCCTTATGCAAAATATTGAATGACAGTAGCTTACCCCCTTCTGTGAAAAAATACAAGCTTTTAGCGATTTTTATTCAGTATTTATTCATATTTTGCGTCAAAATAGCCGTTTTTCTCTATAATCTCTGAATATTCTGTTGACATTCTCACGAGATTGCCGTTAAATATGAACAACAGATAATGAATATACGTTGTATAAAATTACGAGGTGGCGCAACATGAAAAAATATCTCTATTTACAAGACGGGACTCACTTCGAAGGAACGGCCTTCGGCGCAGACCTTGAGATCGCCGGCGAAGTGGTATTCAACACGAGCATGGTCGGCTACCAAGAGGCCTTGACCGACCCTAGTTACGCTAACCAACTGCTGACTTTTACCTATCCATTAATAGGAACTTACGGCATTGATCAAAGCCGCAACCAAAGCGCCGGCATCTTGGCCCAATGCGCGATCGTGCATACCCTAGAGAACGAGCCCGGCCCCACCGGCATCACCCTCGACCAGTTTCTCAAGGCCAACCACACCCCAGGCATCGCCGGTGTCGACACGCGGGCGTTGACCAAACACATCCGCCAGAGCCACACGATGCAGGCGGTGCTGTTGAATCAGCCGCTGGCCGGTGACTTCGAGACGACCTTCCAGACCCTTTTTGCCCAATGCAAGAAGCAGCCGCAACTCGGCCACAGCACCTATCATTCCGACGCGACGAACGCCAAGCACGTGGTGATGATCGACTTCGGTACCAAACAAGCGATCATCGACTCGCTGGTCGCGTCTGGCATCGATGTCACCGTCGTACCTTACACGGCAGACCTGGCGATGATCCAAAACTTCCAACCAGACGGCATCTTGTTGTCTAACGGCCCTGGCGACCCGACCGATTATGATGTGTTGCCGTTGATTCAGGCGCTCGAGCACCTCTATCCCACCGCAGGCATCTGCTTGGGCCACCAGATTCTCGCCTTGGCCAACGGCGCCAAGACGAAGGCGATGGCTTATGGTCATCGCGGCATCAACCATCCCGTCCATGGCGTCGATTCGTTGCACGCCATCATCACCAGCCAGAACCACGGTTACGTGGTCGATGCCGACAGTCTCAGGGCCACCGACCTAGTCGTCACCGAGCTTGAAGGCGACGACGGCACCGTCGAAGGCCTCGCGCACAAGTGGTTGCCGATGTTTTCCGTTCAATATCACCCAGAAGCCAACCCCGGTCCTCATGACGCGGTGAACTTCTTCACCCAATTCAAACAGCTCATGGAAAAGAAGGTCGCTGCCCATGCCTAAGAACCTCAATATTCACAAAATTGCCGTGATCGGAAGCGGCCCGATCATCATCGGCCAAGCCGCCGAATTCGATTACTCCGGCTCACAAGCCTGCCTCTCGCTACGTGAGGAAGGTTATTCTGTCGTCTTGATCAATTCCAACCCGGCGACGATCATGACTGATTCAGAGATTGCCGATAAGGTCTACCTCGAACCACTGACCGTCCCATCCGTCACCGCGATTCTTGAAAAAGAACGCCCGGACGCCTTGCTGCCGACGCTTGGCGGTCAGACGGGATTGAACCTCGCCGTCGCCTTAGACGACGCAGGGGTGCTCCAGCGTCTGCACATCGACCTGCTCGGCACCGGATTACGCACGATTCACCAGGCCGAAGACCGCCAAGAATTCAAGCAGCTGATGGAAGACCTTCACCAGCCGGTGCCTGAATCACTCACCGTGCACGACTTAGATACTGCACTGAACTTCGCCAAGCGTTGTGGCTACCCGGTCATCGTTCGCCCGGCCTTCACGCTCGGCGGCACCGGTGGCGGGATTGCCCACGATGAAGCCGAACTGCGTAAGATCGGCCAACGCGGCCTAGAACTGTCGCCGAACACCGAATGCCTGATCGAAAAATCGATCGCCGGCTACAAAGAAATCGAATTCGAAGTGATGCGCGACGCGGCCGGCACCGCGATTTCGGTTTGCTGCATGGAAAACCTCGACCCGGTCGGCATTCACACCGGCGACTCGATTGTCGTGGCGCCTAACCAGACGCTCGACGACCCGACCTTCCAGCGGCTACGCTCGGCTTCCTTGCAGATCGTCGAAGCGTTGAACATCCAAGGCGGCTGCAACGTGCAGCTCGCCCAAGATCCTAACAGCGATCACTACGACATCATCGAGGTCAACCCGCGGGTCAGCCGGTCATCGGCCTTGGCAAGCAAGGCGACCGGCTATCCAATCGCCAAGATCGCCGCGAAGATTGCCGTCGGCCTGACCCTCCAAGAGATTCAAAATCCGGTGACGAAGACGACCTTCGCCGCCTTCGAGCCAACGCTGGATTACGTCGTCGCCAAGATTCCGCGTTTTCCATTCGACAAGTTCATCACCGCCGATCGGCACCTCGGCACGCAGATGAAGGCGACCGGCGAAGTCATGGGTATCGGCACGACGCTGGAAGAGGCCTTGATCAAGGCCGTCCAGTCGCTTGAGTTGGACGACACGATGCAGACGACCCTGCTGCCCAAGACCACCCCAACCGAAGCTGAACTGGTAGATGCCCTCGAACACCCAACTGACCTGCGCTTGTTCTACCTTTTTGAAGCCTTAAATCAAGGCTGGTCCCTTGCCAAGATCCAGGCGCACACCCAAATCACGATGTTTTTCTTGAACAAGCTTCAACACATCTGGGAGACGTTGGCGGCCTTACACACCGGCAAACTCACCGCGGCCAAGGCCGTGGCCGCTGGACAACTCGGCTTCACCGCCAAGATGATCAGCGCTGCGGCTGATGCCGACGAAGATGTCGTCGCAGCCTTGTTACCGCAGCCGGTTTACAAGATGGTCGACACCTGCGCCGGGGAGTTTGCCTCTGAGACGCCGTATTTTTACTCGACGAACTTCCCCGGTGAGAACGAATCACAGCCGCTGGGCAATTCGATCGTCGTCATCGGCTCCGGCCCGATTCGTATCGGCCAAGGAGTCGAATTCGACTACACCACCGTCCATTGCGTCCAAGCGATTCAGGCGGCGGGCTATTCCGCGATCATCGTCAACAACAATCCCGAGACGGTGTCGACCGACTTTTCCATCTCCGACAAGCTCTATTTCGAGCCGCTGACCGCCGAATCGGTCATGCACATCATCGACCTCGAAAAGCCACTCGGTGTCATCGTGCAGTTCGGTGGCCAGACCGCGATCAACCTCACCGCTCAGCTGGCGGCCAAAGGCGTGCAGATCCTCGGCACCAGTCTGGACGGCATCAATCAAACCGAAGACCGCCACGAATTCGAGTCCCTGTTAGCGAAGCTCCACATCAACCAGCCACAAGGCGCAACGGCGATGAATCTAGAAGAGGCGCACACGATCGCCGCACAAGTCGGCTATCCGGTCATGGTGCGGCCAAGCTACGTCTTAGGCGGTCGTGCCATGGCGATTGTCGAATCCGCCGACGAGCTCGAAGAATATGTCCAAAAGGCCATCGCCGCTTCACCCCACCAGCCGATTTTGATCGACCATGACGTCCACGGCATGGAATGTGAAGTCGATATTCTATCCGACGGCCAAGACGTCTTCATCCCCGGCATCATGGAACATCTCGAAGGCGCCGGGGTGCACTCCGGCGATTCGATCGCCATCTACCCGCCGCAACACCTGTCTCCGGCCCAAGAAGCCGAGATCATCGCCACGGCCACTGCGATCGGCAAAGCCGTGCACTGCGTCGGGATGATGAACGTCCAATTCATCGTCGCAGACAAGCTCTATGTCATCGACGTCAACCCGCGCGCCAGCCGCACCGTGCCGTTCATGAGCAAGGTCACCGGCTACCACCTCGCCAAGCTCGCCACCGACCTGATCTTGGGCCAATCTCTGGCCGCCTTACACCTGCCGATCGGCTGTCCGCAGCCCCAACCAGGCGTGGCCATCAAAGCCCCGGTCTTCTCCTTCACCAAGCTGCCGGGAATGGCCACCGCCTTGGCCCCAGAGATGAAGTCCACCGGCGAGACGATCGGCCTCGGCACCACCTATCAAGAGGCGCTGCAAAAGGCCTTGAGCGATAGCTATCACTGCCCGCTGCCTGAACCCGGGGATGTGTTAATCCTTAGCGCCACCCCAGACGCGGCGCTGAGCGCTTTGCTCGCCCAAGCAGGCTTGAAGCCCAGTCTGTGGACGGGCGATGCGCCGGCAAACAAGCCTTGGGCGGTCTTGAATCTCGACGACCACCAAGATACTGCCAGTCCCCTGAACTACTACGCTTTGAGCCACCAAGTGCCATTACTCACCAGCGCTGCAACGCTCACCGGCCTGCTTCAGGCCAGCAAGGCGCTCGTTTAGCCAAATAAATAGAGGAGGAACTGTGACATACGTCACAGCGCCTCCTCTATTTTCGTTCCTGTCTACTTCCCAGCTTCCTCCGCCTGGGCGACCGCCATTTGGGCGACGAGGTTGAGGTAGTTGAACGGTTGGTCATAATGCGGATTGAACAGCATGTCCACATACGCCAGGTCGTCGATCGTGTTGTGATTTTGAATCGCGATCGACACGGCATTGGCGCTTTGCGTGATTTCGTGACTACTGATGAGTTGCGCGCCGAGAATCCGGCGGTTCTCAGGATTGTATACCAACGTAATGCGCACGTCGGCGTGTCCCTTCATGAAGGCCGGGCGATACGGGCCGACATACGTCACACTTGCGGCCGGGATATTCTCTCGCTTCGCGCCGACCAGCGTCAGCCCTGTCATCGCCAGGTTCTCGTCGAACAAGCGCATCGCTGTGGTCGCCTGGGTGCCGAGGTCTTCTTGGAGATTGCCAAAGACGTTGCGCCCGACGATGTACCCTTGGCGAACTGCGTTACTTGCCAGTGGCACATACGCTGCCTTGCCGGTCGGATTGAAGTGCACCGTGCGGGCATCGCCGGCCGCGTAGATGTTCTCATCGCTGGTTTGCATCCACTGATTCGTCAACAGCGCGCCGTGGCGATCCATAGCGACCTGCCCGCGCAGCAAGGCGGTGTTGGCCAAGAAGCCGGTGCAGACGATTGCGACATCGGCGACGTATTGGTCTTCCGCGGTTTCCACGGTGACGGTTTGGCCGCCGAGCTCTCCGGAAAACGCCTCGACGCGCGCATCAAGGTGCACCTCCACCCCGTGGTGCTCGAGCACTTCGGCAACATGCGCCGACATCCCCGGGTCGATGTAGTTGTTCAACAACTGCTGGTTGCCCTGTAGCAGCGTCACCTGATGGTTCGTGTTGGCAAACGCCTCGGCGAGCTCGACGCCGATATAACCCGCCCCGACGATTGCAATCTTCTGATCGGCCAGCGTGTTTTGGCGAATCAGCTCAGCCTGGCGCGCATCTTTGCACATCAAGACGTGACTGTCGTCGATTCCCCAAAGCGGTGGCACCTGCACATACGAGCCCGTCGTCACGATCAGCTTGTCGTAGTGGTCTTCAAACACCGCATTGGAGGCGAGATCTTGCACCCTGAGCGTCTGCTTGTGGCTGTCGATCGCCAACACATCGTGGCGCACCCTGACCGTGACCCCGAGCGTCGCCAGGTGCTCAGGCGTCTCGTAGAACATGTCTTCGAGCTTGGCCACCTCTTGATCGAGATACAAGGCGATCCCACAAGACAAGAAAGAGACATTGTCGTCGCGCTCATACACGACCACGTCTGCCTCTGGATGAAACGCCTTAATTGCCTTGATTGCTGCCACCCCGGCATGGGTACATCCCACAATCGCAATTCGCATGAATTCTCACTACTCCCTTTTTCGTTAACGCTTCGGATCGCTTGGCGTCAGCTGCAACAAATGCGGCTTGCCGTAATAATAACCTTGGCGCAGGTCGATGCCCAGATTGGTTGCCACCTCATCGTCGTGGCGGTCTTCGATGCCTTCCAGAATGAATCGCAGGTTGCGCTCATGGGCGAGATCGCGCCAAAACTCGACGCGCTGGTGCAACCGCGGGTCTTCTAAGCCATCGGGGAAATTCTGAAGCGCGAACTTGATCTCGCGCGCGTATGGCAGAAGCGCCTTGACGTGTGCCAAGTCGTTGTCGCCACTATCGACATCATCGAGGCTCAACTCCATACCGCGCTCGAGATACCGCTCAATCTGTGGTAACAGTTGCGCAAACTGAATGTCGCGGTCGACCTCCTCTTCCGTCAGCTCAACGACTAACCGTACCGGGCGCAGATAATTCTGTGCCTTGATCAGCGCCGTGTTCACCTCTGGATCGAGTAGCTGCGTCCGATTCAAGTTCACCGACACTGACGGGACCTTCAAGCGCAGATGGCTGGTCGTCGCCACCAACACATCCGCGATCGTGTGCACGGGAATATCCCCGAAACACGCCGGCGGCCGCCAACCGTCAGCGGTATAGGCCTTCATCAGCAGCTCGTAGCCGATCAGGTTATTATTGACCATATTCACCTGGGGTTGAATGAAGTATCGATACATCATCAAATTTCCTCATTTTCGTTCACTATCATCACCTTATTATCCCGCTATCCACAGGTAAGTACAAATGTGGTTTTTGCCAACCAAGGCACTGACGACAACCACTGGTCAAAATAATTATTCGATATTGACCGCGCTAGCATCACGACTGCACATTTCGGACGAATGCCGTTTTTTTAGCAACGATATTTTTATCAGAATGCTCGTGGCCTCCGCCCAAATTTTTTTGTGCACAATTTAATGCCGAAAAAAAGACGCTGCCCTCAGCGCCTTGGTACTCAATTCTTCAATTCAAACTGCGCGATCGGCCGCTCGGCGCGCGGCTGCATAGCGCGGTTGTTCGCGCCGAATTGCGCAACGAACCACGCCGCTTGCGCCGGGCTGACCGTCAGCGCTGGCGCATCGATGACATACCACAACACGCCTTCCGTCAGCGGCGGGGTCGTCAAGGAACCCAGATAGTGATACACGGTCCCCGTCGTCGGTACTAATGATGTGAGCGCGATGTCCGCGGTCACCTGTTGGCCAGGCGCGAAGGCCTCTATGACCTTTTGAATTGTCGGGTTTGCCGCGCCAGCGCCCAGCATCACCGCGACGACGCACAGCTGCCCGAGGCGCGTCTGATGCACCAGATGTAGCTCCATCGCGGCCGGGCGCGTCGTCTGATGTTCGGTCGGCACGTGGAAATGCGCCTGGACGCAATGGTAATGACTGGCGCCGATCGCCAACTCGCCGGTCCCCAACAACTTGATCGTCGTCTCGTCATCTTTGACCTGCGTCATTCGGTAAGGCGTCACCACCGTTAATGGCGCCGCCGGTAACTTGATCATATCGGCCACCTTCAATTCAATTGGTGACTGTTGCTGGCCGAAACCATTCGGCCAATGTGCCTGATCTTGATAATTTAACGTCAAAAGTTATTCTCCTCCATTAAATACAAAATATAGACGACATCTGATTCATCAACACGGTTTCGGTTACATCCCGACAATACCAACCACAAGATCAACGAGCATTGAAGCTGATCGAATTTCCCGGCTGAAGGCAGTTAGGCGCCCAGCAAAAACCGCTAAGCCCGCCCTGCTTCGCTCTGGTTCTTTCGTCGAGCTGCGCTGAGCAACAGGCTAGGCATAGCGGCACTAATGCCTGCGCGAACAAGTTCGCTCCGTCATTAGTACACGCTATGCTACGCCTTAAAACCGCTCAGCTTCGCTCTGGTTTTATTGAATTTTCGCCAGTTCGTTGTATTGTTTCAGCATCCAGCTGGTATAGGTCAACCCCTTGGGCAAGGTTTCGGTCACATGCAGGATCGGTATCCCGTCGCGCTTGACTTCGGCCACGGCGCTATCGACAATTTTACTCTGCACCTGAGTATTCACGACGAAAAAGGCGATCTTACCCTCACGCAATTGGCGATTAAGCGTGCGTACATCTGCTGGGCTGGGGTCGGTGCCTTCCTCCACCGCCGAGGCAAAGTGTGGATTGGCGACCCGGTAACCCATATACTGCAAGGCATTGTCAAACACCGGTTCCGATACGGCCACCAAGCGGTGCTGGCTGTTGGCTTTGAGTGTATCGATCCGCGCCATCAACGGCTTTAGTCGGTGAATATAGCGCCGCGCGTTGGTCCGATAGGCCTGCGCATGTTTGGGGTCTTGCTTAGCAAGCGTCGCGGCAAGCGCATTGGCCAGCTTTGGCATCGCCTGGGGCTTATACCAGATGTGCTCATTCTCACCGTCTTTGACCCCGACCACCTTGGCCGCCGACAACACCCGCACGTCTGGTTCGGCGGCGGTCAGCTTCGTCATCCACGAATCATAACCCGCGCCGTTGGCTAACACGACATCGGCATTGGCGACCATCTTGCCCGTCGCGACCGTGGGGTCAAAATCGTGCAGATCGACGGCCGGATCGTTGATGACACTGGCGACACTGCCATGCGTCCCGACCACGGCTTTGGCGACTTCGGCATAAAAATCTACACTCGTCACGACCCGCACCTTGTGATTGGCTGGCTTCGCCGCACAACTGGCCAGCACGATCACCAACCCAATAATGAACATCCCAAGTTTTTTGCGCACAATGATCCCCCTTCGCTATTCCGCTATATTGTACCAATCAGGGTCCTGGATTGCACACCTCTAACGCGATTATGCTTGCGTCGATATACCATTATTGGCATACTGATCATTGACTAACTTGCATAGGAGGCTTACCGCATGGCAATGTTCGATCGTGAAAACCAACTGATCTCGATTCTCGACAGCCTGGCGCGCACGGGTAACATCTCCCAAACGGCTGCCGAATTATTCCTGACTCAACCGACCGTCAGCAAAATCATCCGTACCCAGGAGAAAGAATTCGGCTGCGATTTCATCGATCGCACCGTCCATCCGCTGAAGCTGACCTACGCCGGCGAATACTACCTGACCAAGATTCGTCAGCTCGCCCAGTCCTATCAGACTTTAAGCAACAACCTCCAAGCCTATGCCAGCGAACAACGCGGCCAGATCACATTAGGCATCAACTCCAGCTTGGCGCAAGTCATTCTCCCGCGCCTGCTGCCGCAATACCACCTACGCTACCCCCAAGTCGACCTTCAGCTGCGCGAACGAGATTCACTCAGCTTGCAACAAAGCGTTCAAAACGGCGAGCTGGACTTGTACATTGGGGTCACGCCAGCTTACAACGCCGCGCTTGCCTACCGCCGCTTATACACCGATAACGGAGCGCTGGTCGTGCCGACGCGGATGTTGCCAGAGACGCTGCCGACACAACCGATCGTCGATATCTCGCCTTTGGTCAACGGCCAAGACTTCATCGCCGAAACGCAAGACTCGGACTTCCAACGCACGGTCGATGCC
>CAKQZO010000037.1 GCA_934293835.1 uncultured Lacticaseibacillus sp.
GTATAAGTCCCTAAAATTCGGGGATGCGTTTCAGTTGCTGACGTTCTTGTGGAAAAGTTTTAGACAGGCTTGTCACTAACTTTATCCTCTGGTTGTGGTTCGTGTGGAAAACACGTTTGCTTGTGGAAAACTTTCGCCGAAAATGCTAAACTAAAACTCGCGATACTTTGTCGTCAATTCGCCTTTGGGTGTATGCATATTTATGCATTGACGGCAAAACGAAACTGCGAACTCCGCACCATTCAGTTCGCTAAAGGAGGGTTCAGGGTGCCAACTATTGAAGAACTGTGGGCGTATTTACAAGACAAATTCCGCACAAGTTTGACGGCAACCGGGTTTAATACCTGGATCAAAGACGCCAAACCTGTCCGCCTGACAGAGACAACGCTAACCATCAGCGTCCCTTCAGAGTTACACAAAAGTTATTGGGAGAAAAAACTCGTCACCAAAGTCGTCGAGTGGGCCTTTGCCTATAACAATCTTGAAATTAGTCCAGTTATTGAGATTTCTGGGAACTTACCGGAGGAAACGGTTGATCTAGGGATGCAGACCCAGACGCCAGCACCGAAACCAATCGTTCCTACCTATAAGGAAACCACGCATCTCAATCCTAAATATACTTTCGATACTTTCGTCACCGGTAAGGGCAACCAGATGGCCCACGCTGCGGCTTTAGTGGTCTCAGAAGAACCTGGGGTATTGTACAATCCGCTGTTCTTATACGGTGGCGTCGGTCTGGGGAAGACCCATCTGATGCAAGCCATCGGGCACCAACTCGTCGAGTATAAGCCGAACGCGAACGTCAAATACGTGACCAGTGAAGCCTTCGCCAACGACTTCATCAACTCGATTCAAACCAAGAAGCAAGAACAGTTTCGCCAAGAATACCGCAACGTTGACCTTCTGCTCGTCGATGATATTCAGTTTTTCGGCGACAAGGAAGCGACGCAAGAAGAATTCTTCCATACGTTCAACGCTTTATATGAGAACAAGAAACAGATCGTGTTAACCTCGGATCGCTTACCCAACGAAATTCCCAAGCTTCAAGAGCGGCTAGTGTCCCGCTTCAAATGGGGCTTATCCGTCGACATCACGCCACCGGACCTGGAAACCCGGATCGCGATCTTGCGCAATAAAGCTGATGCCGAACACCTTGTCATTCCAGACGATACCTTGTCTTACATTGCCGGGCAGATCGACTCCAACGTGCGCGAACTCGAAGGCGCGCTCGTGCGCGTACAAGCCTACGCGACGATGAACCACTCGGATATCACGACCAGCCTGGCCGCCGATGCTTTAAAGAGTCTCAAACTATCTGACAAAGACGCTGCATTGACCATCGGCCAGATTCAACAAGTCGTCGCCAAATATTACCAGGTCACGGTTTCGGACCTTAAAGGTAAGAAGCGCGTCAAGCAAATTGTCATGCCACGCCAAATCGCGATGTATTTATCCCGAGAGATGACCGATTCTTCACTGCCAAAGATCGGCACCGAGTTTGGCGGCAAAGACCACACCACAGTCATTCATGCGCACGAGAAAATTGCCGAGCAACTCGGTTTAGACGAGCAACTCAAAACCGAAATCATCGAGCTCAAGAATCGCCTGAAGAATCGCGGTTAAGTGCGCTTGTGGAAAACCGACCGAGTTACGCTTGCTTTTCCCAAAGCTTTATCCACAGGTGGACAAGTTGATTACTTAGGTTCCACGAAGTTATCCACAAGGTTCACAGGCCCTACTACTATTACTTAAAAAGCTTTATTATATATACAGTCACCGACACAGGAGGTCTGCTATGAAATTCACAATCACGCGTTCGACGTTCATTAAGACACTGAACGATGTCTCGCGCGCCATCACCAGTAAAAGCACCATTCCCATTCTGACTGGGTTGAAAATGGTCCTTAGCGATAACAGCTTGGTCCTTACCGGTAGCGATGCCGATATTTCGATCGAGTCGCGCATTGACGCAAACGCAGAAACCAACGATCTGTTGATCGAGTCAACTGGGAGTATCGTTTTACCCGCCCGGTTCTTCAACGAAATCGTCAAGCGCCTGCCGGAAGCTAAAATGACCATTGATGTCCAAGACAACTTCCAAACGGTCATCACCAGTGGGTCTTCTGAATTCACGATCAACGGCTTGGATGCCAATAACTATCCACGCTTACCAGAGATCGTCAATCCCGAACCGCTGAGTGTGCCTGCTGATGTCTTGAAACAGCTGATCAATCAAACCGTCGTCGCTGTCAGCAACCAGGAAAACCGGCCAACGTTGACAGGCGTGCACCTGGTGATCGAAGGCAAGCAACTGCTAGCTGTTGCCACCGACTCACACCGCCTCGCACAACGCATCATCGAATTACCGGCACCAAGCAGTACCAAGTATGACGTCGTGATCCCTGGCAAGAGTCTGTCCGAGCTCAGCCGCACGCTGACCGACGATATCGCTACCGTCGAGATCCGCTTCGCAGAAAACCAGGTGCTGTTCGTCGCAGGGGCGACGAGTTTCTATTCACGCCTGCTCGAAGGCAACTATCCAGATACCAGCCGCCTAATTCCAACCTCAAGTACGACTCAGATCGAATTCGACGCCCCGGTGTTGTTAGCAGCGATCCAGCGGGCAAGCTTGTTGAGTCATGAAAGTGCCAACAATGTCGTTAAGCTGAATCTGGACACTGCGGCGCAGACAGCAACGATCTATGGTAATTCGCCAGACGTCGGAAATGTTGAAGAAGCGCTGACGTTCAATCATCTTTCAGGGGAAAGTCTAGAAATCTCGTTCAACCCTGATTACATGAAGGATGCGCTGCAAGGGGTTGGCCAGACCGCTATCGAAATCGACTTCACAGCACCGCTGCGGCCGTTCACGCTCGTTCCGTCAGAAGACCACGCTCATTTTATTCAACTGATCACCCCAGTGCGGACGTTCTAGCGTTATTTAATCAATTTAGAGGGATAATCTATCTTTTTAACAACGCACATCACTTTTTGAAGTCACGCAACTGCGTGGCTTTTTTGGTGGTCCGAAAGCGTATCTATTCTGAAAAGGAGGGATGCGCGATGCGCAAATTGTGGTTATTGCTAATATTGAGCGTCAGTTGGTGGGGCCTGCGTCCGCGCCCGGTTGTGGCAGCATACGATCCCGCTCAGGGTGGGGTCTTTTGGGAACCGCCTGAAGAGGCGTGGTTACTCCCGAATAAATTTGGCTTTATCCCATTCGGCTACGCGCCTGCCGGTGATCTTTCAGTAACGACGATCGCCAAGAATATGCCGCAGGGAGAAATCCGCACTATCGATGGGGAAACTACTACTGGGGTGATCGTCAATAGTCATAACAGCCACCTTGGGGTTTCGGTTCGGATCGTAAATCCGGGCAGATATGTCCTTAACTTATCTTTGGCAACGGGAGGTGAGCTGATGAGGCGGACCGTCATCTTGAATGTTGGTGAACAAAGCGGTGTGCGCCAGCTAGTGCCGCTGCCGAATCGCCCGTTGATGTCGCCGCTACCGGTGTTAGCGGAAACGACCGGCATACAAGGCGCCAGTTTTGAGCCGCTACAAGGTACCGGTCCTGAAGGCGGTGCGAACGGCCTCGGCTGGGTGCTTAGCAAGCCGCTTGTTTTTGTGCCTCCTGACGTGTTGATCTCCCTAGGGACGATCGTAATGATGCCGCGTGGGTATCACCTCACAACGACGGTTGATGGCCAGACGCTGCCTGTTACGTTGACGTATGGCCTTGATCCCGTCACTGCGATAGAAGGGCACCCATTAACGCTAGATTCACTGTATCTGAAGCCACTGCCAGACACGACGCTGACGTTTACCTGGACCTACAATCCGGACTCACCGCAAAAACAAACCGTGACAAGCACCACGCCATCGATCCCGATTCCCGAGACGTGGCACGCCGATGGTCAACTTAATGTGATGCTTCAATATGCGTATAACAACAAGACGGTGACGCTCAGATCAAATACGGTGGCGTACCATTACCAATCGCAGGCGATCACAACACGGCGAACCACGACTGTGGCAGTGAGTGATTTGCTGCAACATGATCTGCGGGTGAATGCCAGCCTCGCAGATTGGCACGTCAGCCAACCTGGCGATTGGCAACTGGAGGTGGCGGTTTCGCCGCTTCAGACGCAAAGTGGTGCGCGGCTAGCGGCAACGTTGCGACTACCAGATGGGACACAGATCGCTGCCGGTCAGTCGCAGCGGGTTGCTTACACCGGAGATCAGGTGGTCCCGCTGGCACAGGCCGAGTGGCTGTTACAGCAACAGCCGGCAGTGGTTGCTGGCCAATATAACGGATCGGTTCGTTTCACAGCAATATTCGGACCGGAATAAAACGGCAAAAATGGCTAAATGCGAAAATTTAGCCATTTTTGCCGTTTAAAGGGATATGCGTGGCGGGATACCGATTCGTGATAAAACGCGGGAAATCGCCTGACAAGTCCTTAATGACATTGTGTTTCACGGCAAAAAACGCTATACTATATAGGTAGTATTAGCTCAATGACAAAGGGAGTGGACGTTCTATGGCAACAGTTGAAATCTCAACTGAATACATCACGTTGGGACAATTACTGAAGGATGCCGGGGTGATCGACAGCGGCGGTCAGGCGAAGTGGTTTCTTTCAGAAAACCGAGTCTTGGTGAACGGCGAAGCGGATACACGGCGTGGCCGTAAATTGCGAGTTGATGACACGGTAACGTTGCCGGATGGGACTCGAATCGTCGTGGCTACTGCCAAATGAGATTGACTCACCTAACGCTGCGTAACTACCGGAGTTATGCCAAGGTCGATACCGATTTTTCGCCTCAGATCAATGTGTTGATCGGCGAGAATGCCCAGGGTAAGACGAATCTGCTTGAGTCCGTGTATGTGTTAGCGTTAGCGCGTAGTCACCGCACGAACAACGACAAGGAATTGATTCGTTTCGGTGCCGATTTTGCTAAGGTCACTGGCACTGTCGCGCGGACAACCGGGAGCCATCAGCTGGAGCTGGTGATTTCCAAACTCGGCAAGAAGGCCCGCTACAACAAGATCGAACAGCCGCGATTATCAACGTACATTGGACATTTTAACGTGGTCTTGTTCGCACCCGAAGATCTGGCGATCGTCAAGGGGAGTCCGGCTAATCGCCGCCGGTTCATTGACATGGAGTTCGGCCAGATGAGTGTCAAATATTTGCAGGTTCTCAGCGAATACCGCACGGCGTTGCGCCAACGCAACGCTTATCTCAAACAGCTGAAGTACCATCAGGCCAAGGATATGGTGTTGCTTGATGTTTTGTCCGACCAGCTGGCCGCAGCCGGCGCTGAGATCGTTGCGCGTCGCAGTCAGTTGTTGCAACAGATGGCGGAATTTGCCGCGACGATTCACAGCGACATCACGAAGGGCCGCGAGCAGTTGACGTTCCAGTATCAAAGCCAGGTGCCAGAAGCGGCGCGCGGCGATGCAACGCAGGCGTATCAGGCGATGGGGGAGCTATTGACCAAGCACCAGGCGCGGGAGTTAGAACAAGGAACAACCCTTGTTGGCCCCCATCGCGATGATGTCGCCTTCATCGTCAATGGCAAGAACGTCGCCAATTTCGGTAGCCAAGGCCAACAGCGCACAACGGCACTGGCGGTGAAGCTCGCAGAGATTGACCTGATGAAGGCTCAAACCGGTGAATATCCAGTCTTGTTACTGGATGATGTGCTGTCAGAGCTTGACGATGATCGCCAGACCCACTTGCTTAAAACAATCCAGAATAAGGTGCAGACCTTCTTGACGACGACTAGCCTAGATGGCATCGCCAAAGAGATCATTGACACACCGGCCGTCTACCGAGTGGCAGACGGGCAGCTGACGAAGGAGGAAACCAGTCGTGACTGATAAAGAAGAAGCTCAAATCGAGGCCAAAGAAGAAAAGGCGGCGGAATATGACGCCAGCCAAATTCAGGTCCTTGAAGGGCTTGAAGCGGTACGTAAGCGTCCCGGGATGTATATTGGGACGACCTCTAGCCAAGGGCTCCATCACTTGGTTTGGGAAATCATTGATAACGGGATCGATGAAGCCTTAGCTGGTTTTGCGTCGACGATTGACGTGACTGTCGAATCCGACAATTCAATCACCGTTTTCGATGATGGCCGTGGGATTCCAGTCGATCTCCAAAAGCAGACTGGTTTACCAGCGCTGGAGACAGTGTTCACCATTTTGCATGCTGGCGGGAAGTTCGGCGGTGGCGGGTACAAAGTTTCTGGTGGCCTGCACGGGGTCGGCGCGTCTGTCGTCAATGCCTTATCGACGACGCTTGATGTCACCGTCAGCCATGGCGGGAAGTATTACTACATGGACTTCTCTCGCGGCAAGGTGACCACCAAGATGAAGGTGATCGGGGATGCGCCTGAGCATGCCCACGGCACTAAAGTGCATTTTGTGCCAGATCCCGATATTTTCACCGAAACGACAACTTATGACGACAAGATCTTGACGCAACGGATTCGTGAGCTGGCGTTCTTGAACAAAGGCTTACGGCTGACGTTCACCGATAAGCGTGCCGAGACGCACGAGAAGCTCGTTTTCCATTACGAAGGCGGGATCAAGGAATACGTCGATTTCTTAGATAAAGGCAAGACGGCGGTGTTGGCGGATCCGATTTACGTCGAAGGTCAGGCCAATGGCATCACGGTCGAGGTGGCGTTGCAGTACACGGATGACTACCACACGAACCTGATGACTTTTGCCAACAACATTCACACCTATGAAGGCGGAACGCATGAGACGGGCTTCAAAACGGCATTGACGCGCGTGATCAATGATTATGCACGTAAATCCGGCCAGTTGAAGGGCAACGATGATGCACTGTCAGGCGAAGATGTGCGTGAAGGGATGACTGCGGTGGTTTCCGTCAAGCATCCGGATCCGCAGTTCGAAGGTCAAACCAAAACCAAGCTTGGTAACGCCGATGCACGGACGGTGACCGATCGGACCTTCTCTGAGCATTTTGCCAAGTACTTGATGGAACATCCGACTGAGGCCCATCAGGTGATCGACAAGGCGCTGTTGGCGAACAAGGCGCGGGCGGCTGCTAAGCGGGCGCGGGAAGTGACCCGGAAGAAGTCGGGGTTGGAGATCTCTAACTTACCGGGTAAGCTGGCGGATAACTCTAGCAAAGACCCTGAGATCTCTGAATTATTCATCGTCGAAGGGGATTCTGCCGGTGGTTCCGCCAAGTCCGGGCGTAGTCGCTTGACGCAAGCAATTTTGCCGATCCGAGGGAAGATTCTTAACGTCGAAAAGGCTTCGATGGAGCGGATTTTGGCTAACGAAGAAATCCGTACGCTGTTTACGGCGATGGGGACTGGGTTTGGCGAAGAGTTCGATGTCGCCAAGGCGCGTTACCATAAGCTGATCATCATGACCGATGCCGATGTCGATGGTGCGCATATTCGGACGTTGCTATTGACGTTGATCTATCGGTACATGCGGCCGTTGTTAGAGGCGGGGTTTGTCTATATTGCCCAGCCACCTCTGTATCGGATTCGTCAGGGCAAGATGATGCGCTATATCGACTCTGACGATGAATTGGAAGAAGTTCTGGGCACCTTGCAACCGAGTCCTAAGCCTGAGATTCAGCGCTACAAAGGGCTAGGGGAAATGGATGCCAACCAACTTTGGGAAACGACGATGGACCCGGACAAGCGCCGCTTGCTACGCGTTTCACCGGAAGATGCCGAAGCCGCCGATAGTATTTTTGACATGCTGATGGGCGACAGAGTGGAACCACGCCGCAAGTTCATCGAAGACAACGCGGTGTACGTGGACGCTAAGAACATCGATGCCTAAACGAGAGCGGAACTGAGCGGTTTTTGCTGGGAGTCTAAGCTAGAACACCGCAGAGATGCGAAGCATCACGAAGGTGTCATGGCTTAGACAACCCAGCATTGTTCAGTGTAGCTCGACGAAAAAAACCAGAGCGAAGCGGGGCCGCACTTAGGGCGTAGCGTAACGTGTGCGGTTGACGGAGCGAACTTGTTCGCGCAGTCAACAGTGCCGTTAGGCCTAGCCCGTTGGCCCGCGTAGCTCGACGAAAAAACCAGAGCGAAGTGGCGCGGTTTTAGCGATGTGGCTAAGGCAGCTTGGACGGTAACCGGCAAGGCCGGTGGACGACCGAGATGACTTAGACGCAATCGCGTTGGTCCCGCGTAGCTCGACGAAAAACCACAATCCTGCAGCCATGAGCTGTATCTGAAACAACTTTGAAGGGAGCAATTGCGTCAATGGATGACCGCCAAGAAAGCCGGATCACAAATGTTAATCTGGCTAAAACGATGAAAACATCGTTCCTGGAATACGCGATGAGTGTCATTGTTGCCCGGGCTTTGCCTGACGTGCGCGACGGCCTCAAGCCGGTTCAGCGTCGGATTCTGTACGGGATGAACGAACTCGGGGTGACACCTGACAAGCCATACAAGAAGTCTGCGCGTATCGTCGGGGATGTCATGGGGAAATACCATCCACACGGGGATTCTTCAATCTATGAAGGCATGGTGCGGATGGCGCAGGACTTCTCGTATCGGTACATGCTGGTTGATGGGCACGGGAACTTCGGCTCTGTCGATGGTGATGGCGCCGCTGCGATGCGTTATACCGAAGCGCGGATGAGCAAGATCACGCTTGAGATGTTGCGCGACATCAATAAAGACACGATCGATTATCAGGATAACTACGATGGCACGGAAAAAGAACCGGTGGTCTTGCCGGCGCGTTTCCCTAACCTATTAGTCAACGGGGCGACTGGGATCGCGGTCGGGATGACGACTAACATTCCGCCGCATAACCTCGCTGAAGTGATTTCTGCGCTGCATATCTTGATGGATAACCCAGAGGCGACCACCGCCGATTTGATGTCGGCACTGCCTGGACCGGATTTTCCAACCGGGGCCTTGGTACTGGGTAAGTCTGGTATCCGGCGTGCTTATGAAACCGGTAAGGGCGTCATCACGGTGCGGGCAAAGACCGAGATCGTGACCGAAAAATCGGGTCGCGAGCGGATCATCGTCACCGAAATTCCTTACATGGTCAACAAGGCCAAGCTGGTTGAGCGAATCGCAGAGCTGGCGCGGGAAAAGAAAATCGAAGGGATCACTGATCTCAACGATGAATCTGACCGTGAAGGGATGCGCATCACAATCGACATCCGGCGTGACATGTCGGCCTCTGTCGTTTTGAACAACTTGTTCAAGCTGACCCCGCTGCAAACCGGATTCTCCTTCAACATGGTCGCGATCGTCAATGGCGCGCCAAAGACGTTGAGTCTCAAAGAGATTCTGACTTACTACCTGCAACATCAGGAGCAGGTCATTCGTCGGCGCACGGCGTTCGAATTGAAAAAGGCGCAGGCGCGTGAACATATCCTCGAAGGGTTGAAAATCGCGCTCGATCATATCGATGCCATCATCAGCATCATCCGCGGAAGCGAAACTGGTGACAAGGCCAAGGTCGTTTTGATGGACAAGTACAACTTGTCTGACAAACAAAGCCAGGCGATTCTCGACATGCGGCTGGTGCGGTTGACCGGTTTGGAACGCGACAAGGTCGAAAACGAATTGAGTGAGATTCGCAAGGCAATCGCGGACTACCAAGACATTCTGGCGAATCCGCAACGGGTTCATCAGATCATCTATGATGAACTGCTAGAGATTCAGCGCAAGTTCGGCGATAAGCGCCGGACAGAGTTGCTGGTCGGCGAAGACCTGAACATCGAAGACGAAGACCTGATCGAAGAAGAGACGGTTGTGATTACTTTGACGCACAACGGTTACGTCAAGCGGTTACCGGTCGATGAGTTCAAGACACAAAATCGTGGTGGCCGCGGGATTCAAGGCACCGGGGTGCACGATGATGATTTCGTCGAGCATCTCGTCTCGACGTCGACGCATGATGTGTTGCTGTTCTTCACCAACTCGGGTAAAGTTTATCGTGCCAAGGGGTATGAGATTCCAGAATATGGTCGCACAGCCAAGGGGATCCCGATCATCAACCTGCTGGGCATCGATAACAACGAGAAGATCCAGACCGTCATCAACGTCCATCCAGGTGAGAACGACAACGGCTTCTTGTTCTTCGTGACGAAGTACGGGGTCGTGAAGCGGACGCCGGTCAGCGAATTTCTTAACATTCGCAAGAACGGGCTGATTGCCTTAAACATGCATGACGATGATGAACTCAGCCGCGTCATTCCGACGACTGGTGCAGACACGATGCTGATCGGGACGCACAACGGCTACTCGGTCACCTTTGCCGAAGAAGACGTGCGGTCGATGGGCCGTAGCGCCACTGGGGTGCGCGGTATCCGGCTACGCGACGACGATTACGTCGTCGGCGCCGATGTCTTAACCGCCGATTCCGAGGTGCTTGTGGTTTCCGAAAAAGGTTACGGCAAGCGGACTGCGGCTCACGAGTACCCAGTTAAGGGCCGCGGGGGCAAAGGCATCAAGACGGCCAATATCACCGAAAAGAATGGGCCGTTAGCGATCGTCACAACCGTTTCTGGCGACGAGGATATCATGGCGGTGACCGATGCAGGAGTCATGATTCGCTTCAGCATCGACAACGTCTCGCAAACCGGACGCGCCACTTTAGGCGTGCGGCTGATGCGGGTCGATGACGGCACGAAGGTCGTGACGGTGGCCAAGCTCGTCAAAGAACCTGACGAAGACGAGGCACCGGCAGCAGCACCAACAGAGACCACTGATGCGCCTGCTGGCGACGCCAATGCGCAAGTCGATGAACTATTGCGTCGCGCCGAAAGCGATACACCAGATCCAGAAGGCCATGAAGACGAATAAGTATCATGATACCGAGGCCTCTGAGAAGAGACCTCGGCTTTTTTAGAATAGGAGGGACGAGATGACTTTTCAATTGAGTTTAGTCGAGATCGTCGGCCGCTTGGCGCTTGCGATCTTGGTGTCGGCGGTCGTCGGCTACGATCGCGAGCATAAGAATCGGCCTGCGGGGATGAAGACCCACGTGCTTGTCTGCTTGGGGGCGTGTATCGTCGCCTTGGTCCAAAAAGAGATCGGCTATGACGCTCTTAACATGGCGCTCGCCCATCCACACTTGGCAGGGGTCTTGCGTGCAGATGACGCGCGCCTGATCGCGCAGGTGGTTTCGGGAATCGGCTTTCTTGGCGCCGGTACGATCATCGTTCAGCATCGAACCGTGCGCGGCTTGACGACTGCCGCCAGCCTTTGGGCGGTCGCAGGGCTAGGCCTGGCGATCGGAATGGGAGATTACCAAATCGCGGTTGCCAGCGCAATTGCTGTGATGGGCGTATTGTTGTTTCTCAAGCGTATCGTCCATGTTAACGCGATGAAGCGGATCGAGATTCAATACGATCATAAGCTGGAGACTAAGCAGTTCCTCCAGGATTATTTCGAGCAACATCATATTGACGTGAACGATGTCAATTTTCGGGTGACCCAAAGCGGGGAGCAGACGACGTATGTGAACATCTATGAGATCTCGATTCCGCGTGACCAGAATCTTCCCGATATCATCGAGGATATTTCGTTGAACAAAAACATCATGCGGATTCAGACGGTCAGCTTGTGAGGTTTAACTGCGCCGATGATTGCGAATCTATGATTATCGCTGACATGACAAAAAATGTTGAGTTATGGTGGTGATTATGGTAACATTCTAGTTTGTGAGTATGTGGCCTTTTAGGCCATCGACTCCTTGCCCACGGGTGACCGATGGGCCAAAGTCCATAAGGAGGTGAAAGTTAAAATGGCTGAAACGAAGTATGAAATTACCTACATCATCCGTCCTGATATGGATGAAGAAGGCAAAGCTGCTTTGATCGAACGTTTTGACAATATTTTGAAGGATAATGGTGCTACCATCATCGATTCTAAGGATTGGCAAAAGCGTAAGTTCGCTTATGTAATCGGCAAGCACACTGAAGGTACGTATCACATCGTGAACGCAACCGCAGACAACGCCGAAGCGATCAACGAATTCGACCGTTTGTCCAAGATCTCTGGCGACATTTTGCGTCACATGATCGTTAAGCGCGAAGACTAATTCGTCGCGAATTATGAGAGGAGAGCTAAGGGATGATCAATAGTGTATCTTTAACGGGCCGCTTAACGCGGGATGTCGAGTTGCGCTACACCCAAAGCGGGACCGCCGTGGGGTCGTTCACGATTGCCGTTGACCGGCAGTTCACGAATGCCCAAGGGCAGCGCGAAACCGACTTCATTAACTGTGTGATCTGGCGTAAGAGTGCTGAGAATCTCAGTAACTTCACGCGCAAAGGATCGATGATCGGGGTGATGGGTCATATCCAGACCCGGAACTACGATAATAACCAAGGCCAACGGGTTTACGTGACCGAAGTTGTCGTCGAGAACTTTGCCTTACTAGAATCGCGTGCAGTGACCGAAGCGCGGCCTCAAGAGCCTGACCAGGGTGGTAATCAGAACGGTGGTTACAACAACCAGAACAACTTCGGCGGGGCGCAACAGCCTAGTCAGAATAACTTTGGTGGCAACCAGTCCTCTTCCTCGAACTCGTCATCTAACAACGGTGGCAACAGCCAACCGAATTTCGGCGCGAATAATAAGAACGCTGATAACAATACTGCCGATCCGTTCGCCAACAACGGCCAACCGATCGACATCTCTGATGACGATTTACCATTCTAGAAGAATCTTTGAAAAGGAGTGACATTCATGGCACAACAACGCCGTGGTGGCCGTCGTCGTCGCAAAGTCGACTTCATCGCCGCTAACCATATCGAATATATCGATTACAAAGACACGAACTTGTTGGAACGCTTCGTTTCCGAACGCGGTAAAATCTTACCACGTCGGGTAACCGGCACCAGCGCTAAGAACCAACGCAAGCTGACCGTTGCGATCAAGCGCGCCCGCATCATGGGCCTGCTTCCATTCGTTGCAGAAGACTAATGCGTGATTGAGACTTGCCTGCGATAATCCCTTTGGGGTTGTCAGATGAAATATCATAATTCATCTGATAATCATGGAGGGATTTTTGTATGCCTA